>JANPPO010000050.1:0-4024 GCA_031428555.1 Bdellovibrionales bacterium
GCGGCGGCTAAACCTCGACCGCCGTCGAGAATGCCCATTGCCAAGGATCGCTGATCTTCACCGCCCGCAACATGAGTCGTTTTAATGAGAGCACCCCACATGAGTAAAATGGTACTGACTCCAAAAAACCCGTAAGTAATAAGCAAGCTTGTTGGCGATGGGAAAGCGACTAAATAGAAACTGCCTAGAGCGGTCACAAGTAAAGAAACCGACATTAGCAATCGGGGAGCATATTTATCAGCAAATGGACCACCGATTAGATAGGAAACCATCGCAGTGAATCCGTAAGCGGCGAAGGCCCTTCCAAAATCGGAATTGGTAAGTCCCCAAGCTTCCAGCATCAGTGGGCGATAGAGGCGGGGAAGCATGAACGGCAGCATGAAAATGGTTTCACCCGCAAGCACTACAAATATGAGAGACTTTAGATTTTTTGTCATGTGTTGTTGCCTCGATGAAAGTCAGTATAGCGGAAGTTCGCGCGAAATCCAGCATTTAGCGGGCATTTGGTTCAAGTGCTGGACTCCGTTCACCGATAAAAAAGCATGAAACAAATCCTAATTATTCTGACTGTATTTTCGCTTTGTTTGGCTAACGCAAAATCAAATGATGGTGGTAAAAATCGCAAAGTTGCCAAAGCGCCTGAGGCGAGTTTCTTAACTAAGAAAGAACAAGAAAATACGATGGCTTTTTTCGCCGTTCATCGCGGAGTAAGCAAGTTACAATTATATTTAAACAAGCGAGACAAAACTTCTTTAGCACCGCTTCTTGAAGGCTGGAGTCTTGAAGATCAAACTTTATTAAAGCGTGATTTGACAAATCTGCCAAAAAATTTACAAGTCGACGTGAGCGGACAAACTTTAGTTTTTCAAGTTGGTGAAGAAAAATCAGAAGTAGAAGTTATTGATGCAGCTAAGGGTAAATTCCAGATCAATAATAAAATTGTTCACATACAAACTTATCGCAAATACGAAATGATGAAACAGGAAATTGAAAATGCTTTAAAGAGCGGTGAGCAGGCGAGGTTCCAAATCTTTAGTCTGTTATTAACGCAGGCTCATGCAATCGTGTTTGCAATTCCAGCAGCAATAAGTGCAGCTGGGGGCCTTGTTGCCCGCTCTGCAGTCGCAAAATTTGTTGCAACGAAAGGTTCTGAGACATTGGTCCTCAGCTCGATTGCTGGAACCACAGGAGCAGTAATCGGAAAAGCGGTGAATGCTCCTCCTGAACAAAAGAAGACTGGCGAAAATGAAGCGCAAATTAAAGATGCTGACGAGGAACCAGTACCCGTTCCCAATCCTGAAAATGCTAAATTTAAGTGTGAGAAAAAGAAAGATGGCACTTTCATTAAGATGGCGGGATTTATTTACTATCGACCTAAAGATGCGGAAGCTCTTAAGAACCAGCCAATTGATAAACGGAAGCTCATCAACTCTCAAGATTTTCAGTACGATTATGAAAGACATCCTGAAGATCCTAAAAAAGTCGTACTAAAAACAATCTCGGAGGTTGTGAAAAGAGCAGATGGCTCAATCGCGGGTGAGCGAGTCTACAAACTCAAAGATGAGGGTGGGTTCCAACTTGAAGAAATGAACGCTGACTTACTTAAAAAGAAAAATGATCCTTTTTATCGCGGTGTAAGCTTAGCAGAGAAAAAAGATTGTACAGGTAAAAAATTAGCTGAGGACGAAGTCTGTAAAGCGCTTAGCGCAGGGAGCCTAGCTTTAGCAAGAACGCTGCAGACGTGTAATATGGAAAATCCAGATGAAGCAATTCGACAGAACAAAGTCGAAAATCAATTGGACGAGAAGAAGAGCTCTTCTCCAGGTAAAAAGTAAGCAATAATCCCAAAGACGAAATAGTTGCAGATTATTTCGTCGCTGCTTTGGGAGTAATCGTTGCAATTAACACTTCCCACGTTGCAGGCGCAGAGACTTTTTCCTGGAAACAATTTCTAGTTGTCGTGATTGAATCGCTAATCGACTTACATTCGCTCCATATTTTAACCTGGATATCGATGCACTGATCGTAATACGGTTTTTTTTGATCGCTCAAAATTTTCTTAAGCTTAGGATTGAGGGCGACTGCACCTTCTAGAGATTGCAGATCATCAACTTGCTGAAGTTCAGCAAAAAGTTTTTCATGTGTTTCTTTATCATTGAAAAGAAAATTGGGAAGCGCTTTTTCAAGATCCGCTGCAAGAGAAGGGGCCTTTGCAAAGGCTTGGGCTTCTGTATCGCGAATCATTTTATTTATAAAAGCTTCGCGCAAAATGAAGCTGCTACATTGAGCCTCAATTCTGAAGTTGTAGGACGAATGTCCGTCGTTGCCTAGTTCAAAAAAACTGCGGTGGCTCAAAAAAAAGAAGCCCCAAGGGGGGGCTTTGAGCTTCTTTTTTTGGAGGGGTTGAATTTTTAGTGCCGACAGTTTTCGTTTTCAAATTCGCCGTGAATGATTTGCCAATAGCCTTCTGATTTATCCAACACACAACAAAGCTGTTTTAAAGAATCTCCACTCGATCGAAGTGAGCAGCTGAACGTTGCAAGGTGATCATCGACTAGAATAGTTTCATCCATCCAATCGGCATTGAGAGGAAAGTTGAAAGGCTCCATATCATCAGCATAGTAAGAAGAGATCTCTTCTTCGTTTCCTGAATGGACAGCCTCGGAAAAGTTCTTCATGAACTGACTGACCTCGTAGGCCTGTTCAGAGATTTGATTCAAGTCGACAGATTGATTCTGGGTTTTGATAATTTCTAACATTTGATTCTCCTAATTGTTGAAGGGGGGGCTGTTGAATGCCTGTTACACTGAACTATAAGGCAAAGGTCGCGCCAATTTTTTTATGTAGACGAAGGTCTGGAAAAGCCAGACAAAAGAATTGAAAAACCTGACCATAGTCCCGCAGTTCTCAATAAACGAGAAGTTCGCGTGAGGCATCTTTTCTTGAGCGGTGGGGCATTCGGAGAAAAGCGCGCTTGGCTGGGTGCCTACCGATTTCGGTATGCCTGATCTAATCTTTCGCGGTCTAGGCGACTCAGTCCTTTGCTTGGAATAATTTGTTGGCCCGATTTGGCCTGCATGGTGGGGCCGCCGGTTTTAGCAAACATCCAATCTGGATAAATCATCAATGATTCAAAATCAAACTGAGCTAACCCCGATAGCGCCATGAATTCTGTGGGAAGTTTTTCAAAATTTTCTTTATGGCCTTCTTTGATATTATCCATCATGACTTCAATGTAACTATCTCGGTCAGTTCTGTTTTGTTCGTGAATGAAGCCCAGTGCATGCAAAATTTCGTGGGCAATGTCATCAATTTCACAATTTGGCGAAAGCAGAATCGGTTGTAAATTTCCAACGTAGCCTACGTAAGATTTGCAGTTTTCTGTTCCGTTGGTGAAAAATATCGCAGCTTTTTCATTCGTGTAGGGAACAAACTCGACGGCAGTTCCCTCAAACAATGCCAAGGCCTGCAAAACGCGTTCGGGATTTACAAAATCACTTTCGATATGAAAAGGAATAACTGAAGTGGGCCACAATTCAAAATAAGGTAATACAACATAACTATTTTTAAGTTTGTCAGGATCGGCGCTCTGATCGACAAGTGCACCCACGATTAAATCTCCATGCACAACTGCCAAACCATCTTCTAGAACAAACTTAAGCGGAACGCCCTTAGCTTTTACTTGCGCAGCATCTTTGCTGTTAAGGGTCTGGGCAGACTTTCGATTATTGCTGTTTTGCTTCGGGGTATTATCTTCGAATTTTTGCTGAACGGAAATGATGTTCGAAGTTTCTTGGCTTTTACTCTGCTCGAGCTTTGCAATTTTTTGAGTCATCTTTTTCGGCAATGGAGCTGAAGTATCTTGATCGGTGTCTGAAGAAGTAAAATAGAAATAGACTGCAGCCAAGATGATTCCGAAGATTAAGATTTTTCCAGTGAGGGATCTATCCATCGGCTCCTCTTATTCTTTTATTTTAAGTATTATGCAATAGGATGAGCCGAGATGTCGCTGATTAATTTTAAG
>JANPPO010000051.1:0-2790 GCA_031428555.1 Bdellovibrionales bacterium
CATTGTTCGAATTAATTCTTATTTTCGAACTACCGATTTTTTTAGCGGTAATTCTTAGAGAGCCACCTATAGAATCCGCTTTCAGAATTGTGCTTTTTTCAATCCAGATTTGTTTTGTGCCGCCTGGATAGGTCTTCGATTGGCCTAATTCTAGAACAGTGGTTTGGGCGAAAGATTTTAAAGTGAGTAGCAAAAAGAAAAGTGTTTTCATAACAATTTTCTTTTGCAATTTTTTAGTTGAACCAGCGCTGACGTATAAAGCAGTCGCCGTCCGGAATCAGGATCACCCTCAGTCACGTCCGGATTTTAAACTCTAAGATTTAATTATAAAAGAAACCTTTGCACTGTTATCAACATTTTCAACCGCTAGAGTTGAATCAGCCCGTTTTAGCAAAGACTGACAGATCGCAAGGCCCATGCCGGTTCCAGTCGAGTGGTGCATGGCACTTTCATCTAAAAAGAAAGGCTGAAGTAATTTTTCAACATTGGCTAAATTAAATTGCGAGCCGCGATTCTCAATTGAAACTAAAGTTCCAGCTTCAGACTTGGTACTTTTAACTTCGATCGTAGTTCCTTCAGAACCAAACTTGCTAGCATTGTGCAAAAGTCTGTGAATAACTTCTTTTAGAATAAAAGAATCGCAATCAACATGATCAATATCTAATTGCAAACTGATCTTCTGTTGTTTCTTCTGCAAAGAAGCTTGAATAGTAGAGGGAATATCCTGAATGATTTGTGCGACTCGAACATCAACCGCCTTAAGTCTCAATTGCCCAGTTTCAGAACGCATTAAAATCAAAACATCATCGATCAGTTCCCGCAGGCGATCAGAATTTTTTTGGATTCGTAAAACATAACGATTTTGATCTTCATCAAGCGTCGTTTCACTTAAAAGCCCCAGAAAATTCAGAATAGAAGTTAGGGGAGTCTTCAACTCATGATTAATTAAAATCATAAACTGATTCTTCGCCTGATCTAAAGTCTTGAGTTCGTTCAATGCTTTTTCTAATTCAAAATTTTTCTTTTTTAATTCTTCACCTAAAACAAATCGCTCGACTGCTTGATCAACGGTTTGCTGCAAATCCACTGGATCCCATGGTTTCGTTAAGTATCTTGAAATCTGGCCTTTGTTCACGGCTTCAATAACTGACTCAAGGTCTGTATAACCAGTTAATAATAAGCGTATGGGGTTTGGATGTTTCTCGATCGCTTTTTCAAGCATCTCGACCCCCGTCATAAGAGGCATTCTTTGGTCAGTGATAATGACCGTGATTTCATTCGGATGTTGGTCGAGAATTTCAAGTGCCATGGGTCCAGACGTCGCCTTCAACACCTTGTATTTCTTGCGAAATAAGCGTTCCAGGGCCTCGACGTTATCGACTTCATCATCGACACAAAGTATCGTTTGCTTCATCATATAGAGAAGAGTGTAGTTCTCAATTTGGGCTCAAGCAACCAGAGGCAGACCTTAAGCTATTAAGTTTATGTCTCATTTTGACGATACATAATTTGAGATAATATTTTTTGAAGAGATTTTGGCTTTTGCAAAATCTATAAGGAGCTCTGTATGTTCAAAGAAAGTATAGGTTTAATCCTGTCGACAGTTCTCATGTCGTCGCACGTGCAGGCTTCGCCTTACATGGGAGCTGGTGGCTACGGCGGAGTACAGGCAAGCCTCTATGGCGGAGCCCAAGGACAATGGGGATCAGGTCACTACGGAGCTATGCAACCTTGTGTTGTAAGATCCGGCGCAGGTGCCATAAGCCAGAGCGATGAAATGGCTGACATCAAAGATCGTCAAAAAGAAATTCGTGAAGAATTAAATGAAAAGAAAAGATCTTTGCGCGGACTCAGTTCTAGAAATAGAAAAGCTGAAGCAGCATTAAGAACTTATTTAAAAGATGATGCAGTGTCTGACATCCGAGTTCACGTATCAAGTAATCGTCAGTGTAACGAGTGGACTACCCGTGATGGTGATAAAGCCACTGGTCCTGGATCAAAACCTGATCAAGGAAAAGAAGAGGCTCCACCTCCGCCGCCAAAACCTGCTTCACTAGAAAACGATTCTCCATCGAGAAATATCGCTTCAGCATCAAGAGCAGAATCTGTTACTGGTCGCAGAACTTCAGTTGATAACCGTGAAGATCCAGAACGCCTTTCTGCATTTACTTTTGCACAGTGGAAGCGCGCCTGCTCTGAAGAAACTGGAAATAAGCAGCTTAATAATTACGAAGTATGTCGTGCTTATGATGGCGTTCTCGTAACAAGCCCGAAACTTTTAGCAAAAGAAGACGAAACATCTTGTATCCAAAACATGAGCGAATACCAAAAATCAATTTTGGAGCGTGATCGCTTAACAAGAGATATCGCAAGACTTGAAGCCGAACAAAAAGCTCTAAAAGATCAATATAGACAGGCTTCAAGAGATTTCAAAAAAGATCTTAAAGATGGCGTTTATGATGATTACGATCCTTCAGACACTGAAGGTACCGTTTGTCACGAGTGTGAACGCGCACAAAAAGCACAAGATAAAAATCGTTGGGCGGGTGTTGCTGCAAATGTCGGAATGGGTTTATTAGGAATCTACATGGGCAGTCGTCAAACTCGAATGATTGCAGATTATAATTCTTCAATTGGTTACCCAACTGAAAATAATCATTTCCCTTACGCAATGGCATTAGGAAATTTTGCAGGTGCAGCTTACGGAGCAATGGGTGGCGGCACGGGTGCCGGTGCTTACGGTTGCGGTTCTACTATTGGTGGCGGCGGAAATATGGGAAGTCCATATGG
>JANPPO010000052.1:0-9071 GCA_031428555.1 Bdellovibrionales bacterium
TGCAGGGTTATAGCGCCGATCAAGAAAATAAGAGATGTTAGCAATATTAGGACTTCGCAGAACTGGAAAAGGACCGTAACCACTTTTTGCATTTAAATTTATGCCAAGCCTTGGCGCAAAGAAACTTGCCAGAAATTGAAGTTCTAAATCAGTAATCAATCTAGAATTTTCAAGCTCAAACAATGTCTCTTGAACTTTATCTTTTTGGTCAGAAACTTTTGAAAGTGTAAACTTTTTCGCAAGCGCGAAGGCGTTTTCGAGACTAAGTCCACTAGCAGTTTTTGCACGCAACCCACATGTTAACAAAATAAATTCTTGAGGCGAGTTCGCAATCTTAATCAGCGGAGAACAAATATAGGCGTGTGCAATAATGGGCCAAGGGCTCCAGTCAGCTACAACAATCGATTCACTCTTGTTCTGCAGAGCAATGTCCCACAAACTATTCGTGCCAAATCCAAAAACAATATCAGTCTTAATCTGGGGAAACTTATGCATCAGCCAGTCGAATTCATTTGAGAAAAGTTGTTCATACGCTGGCGTAAAAACATGGTTGCCATGATATATTAAAAGGTCTTTTGACTTCAACTCACCAAGTAACATTTCCGGAGCTAAGTGTGCACATTCTATTGTTTTCATATGATTTTTATTATTCTACATGTTTTTAAATTAACAAGGCAGAACTTAAGTTAACTGTCTTTCCTTGAGATTGTTTAATTCAACTGCTGATTGCTGTCACCAAGATGTCAGACTTAATAACTATCGTGCAAGAAAACTATCACAAGTCTTTACTGAAGCTTGTGATTTCCAAAGTACTTCTGCTACACGTTTTGCCGCCTCACCTGAATACTGAGCCCTTCCGCCAAATGGATGACGCAAGTAAGACATTTCATTTTTTACCTTTTTTAAAAAAACATCCAAACGATACTGTTCGCCATCACCAATGCGAATTTTAATCTGACTCAAATCTGCTTCAGCTATTATACTTTCTTTTTGCGATATTCCATCTAGCACAGAGCCAATCACTGCTCCCAAAGCGCCGCCGCTTAGTGCGCCAATTAAGCCCATGTTACTTGATTTATTTAAAATCATTTTTCGACTTGATACAGAATTTGCGTCCCACGAAATGACCACTGGTGCCTGTCTGCCGATTGTTTCCAAAGCCCCCATAACGTTTAGAAGTTCTTTATATGGAAAAATCTTTGTAACATGAAGTTCCTTTGATTCTTTGCCATAGTCGTCTGGCTCGGTGACATAAAGTGTTACGCAATAGACAAGTGACTATTTGCGACCTGTTGCATGGATCATCCGCACATTTATGCCGCCAAATCAAATTAACTTACTTTGAGCTTGGAGCAATTTTTGTAAGTTGAACCTTTGATATTTCGCTAAAGCAAGACCGTAAAAAGTCCTTCTTTTACTTAGTTTCCAAATCCAAGCAAAGGCAATGATATGAAATTTTTTAGTTTGGTCTTAACTTTCACCTTAATTTCAGCGCAAACCGTAGTTGCACAGGATCAGCGCGACTCCAATCAGCAATTAGCTGTCGAAGATATTGAATCGGCACAAAGCACCTTGGCAAAACAGTATGCAATATTAGCTGACTTAAGAGAAAGTGTTAACAGGGCAACTGCTAACAAAAAAGCAGCTTGGATTGGTATTGCGGTATCAAGTACAGTCATGGCTGCAGGAATATTTGGCTTAACTCGTAAAGCAATGGAGGCAGTTGGAAAAAAAGCGATTACTTTTACCTCTACTACCCGATTTGAAGGCGGGGAAATTTGGGCTGCAACTTTGGACTTAGATACCATCTTGATTGTTGGAGGCTTAGCGGGAACCGCCGGGTCAACAACGGTTGTAGCCGTAGAGGCTGCTTATGGGGTTTACTTGTCCGCCGCAATTGCGAAACAGATGGAAAAAATTTCAGCGACTCAGGCACTCTTGTTAAAAAGTAATAGCTCTAATTAATTTGTAGGTCATATGCATGTATTAATTGTTTGCTTAATGTCTGTAGCCTTTTTAATTTCTTCAAAATGTTATGCTATCGATTCCTTACAAATAATCCGATTGCGGCCGTCGTATATTAGCTTATATGAAATGTGCTCAAAAGATTTTACTAGCTTCAAAGACAAAATGTATATCAAAACCTACCAGAATGGGCTTAAGCATTCACTAATGGTGATCTCACTATCTATAAAAGAAATCAACGAGACCGTGGATTCAAATGGAATTTCGCCAGAGCTAAGCCAGTTCTTAAATCAAGAAGTCACTTCATTTGCGCTGAATGACTGCTTTAAGGATGAAGTTGTCCACTACGCGTTTATTAGAAATTTAGTTATCATTGATACGATTGCAAAGGCGGTGGGAATATCGATTGGAATAGTCGGGTATCATTTTCTTGGCAAGTTATCGCAAAAATTGTTCTCTAAGACGTTAGAAAAAATATCCCCTAAGTTGGCAAAAAACATTACACACGTCACGGCTGGCGCAACCGTTGCGACACAGTTGTTTTTGAGTAAGGATGATTATGCTAAAATATTTTCGGAAAATGTTATCTCCGAAAAATCCAGAGAAGCAGCTGCCAATATGATTACAAAAGGTAGTTCTGATTCGTTATTACAAAAAGCACAAGACAAAATCCACAAAATCGAGCTCATGATGAAAAATCCGAATTTAACATTACAAGATAAAGAATATCTAATGATTGAGTTAGCCAGTTGGAAAATAATTCTGCAAGAATTTTCGCGTGCCGGTTAAGGGTAAGAATTTCAACCAAAAGCAGTTAAACCATTCAGCATCAGTACGTGGGACGTTTTAAGAACTCTCGCAGATAATTTATGGCAGCATCATAATCTGATTTACTCTTAAAGCAAAGACGCCTCATTACTGAGGCATCCCGTTATTAAGCCAGCGATTTACGATATCTATTTTTTGCTGTGGCATGATACCACTCGGCGGCATTGGGTTTGCGCTATTTTTAATGGCCGTCGAAATGGCCGCAGCTGCGGCTTTCGATGCTGCGTAATTTGTTAAATCAATTCCTGCTGATGGTCTTGCTCCGGAGTGGCAGCCTGTGCAACTGCTCTTAAAAACGCCAAGAGTTGGATCAGTTGATATAAGTTGAGTAAATGTCACAGGACCTGGGCCAGCAGCTACGCAGGCACCGTTTGTTAACGTGAATCCAGCGCTACAAGTCGTTAAAACGCAGGCGCCGTAAGCGCTTCCAGTGGCGTTACAAGTGCGGTTACCCGAACCATTTGTTCCAGTGCAAGCTGCCTGAGCATTTGGCGTGCAGGCGTTCACAACGCAGACACCGTTCTGTAAATTGAAGCCTGAGCTGCAGGCATTAATCTGGCACGCCCCGAAGCTAGTGCCGCCAGCATTACAAATTTTGATTCCGGTTCCGTTGTTCTCTGCGCAAGTTGCTTGTGAATTTGGAGTACACGCGTTTGCGACACAACTTCCGTTTTGTAAATTAAATCCTGAGTTACATGAACTTAAAACACAAGCGCCGTATCCTGTGCCGGTCGCATTACAGACTCTTGTTCCCGAGCCGTTGGTTCCCGTACAAGCTGATTGCGCATTCGGCATGCAGGCATTTGCAACGCAGACACCGTTCTGTAAATTGAATCCTGAGCTGCAGGCATTAATCTGGCAAGCCCCGAAGCCGGTGCCGCTAGCATTACACATTTTAATTCCCGATCCGTTGTTTTCTGCGCAAGTTGCAGTGGTTCCTGCAGTACAAGCGTTTGCAACACAGCTTCCGTTTTGTAAGTTAAAGCCTGAGCTACATGAACTTAAAACACAGGCGCCGTAGCCAGTGCCCGTTGAATTACAAGTGCGAGATCCCATGCCATTCGTGCCAGCACATGATGATTGAGAATTCGGCGTGCAAGCATTCGCAACGCAAGATCCATTTTGTAAATTGTAACCCGCGCCACAAGAATTTATTTGGCACGCGCCGTAACCAGTGCCGCTTGCATTACAAACTCTGATTCCAGTTCCATTATTTTCTGTGCAGCTCGTTTGTACGTTTGGCACACATGAATTTGCAACGCACTTTCCGTTTTGTAGAGTAAATCCCGCGTTACATGAACTCAAAACACAAGCCCCGTAGCCAGTGCCCGTTGAGTTACAAGTGCGAAGTCCCATGCCGTCAGCATCAGCACATGAAGATTGCGAATTTGGCATGCAGGCATTTGCAACGCACACACCGCTCTGCAAATTATATCCAGCACTACATGAATTTATTTGGCAGGCACCAAAGCCTGATCCCAAAGCGTTACAAATTTTGATTCCAGTTCCATTATTTTCTGTACAAGCAGCTTGCGCACTCGGTGTACAGGCGTTTGCGACACAACTTCCGTTTTGCAAATTGAACCCTGAGTTACACGAACTGAGCATGCAAGCCCCGTAACCTGTACCTAAATTGTTACAAGTTTGTATCCCAGCTCCATTTAAACCAGCGCATGTCGACACTGTATTCGGAGTACAAGAGTTCATGACACATAAGCCATTATTTAAATTGTAACCAACGTTACAGGCATTGAGCACACATGCACCGAATCCCGTACCAGTCGAATTACACTTGCGATTTCCAGATCCGTTTTTTTCTGCGCATGTTGCTAAGGCGTTAGGCATACAGAGATTAGCAACGCAGGTGCCATTTTGCAGATTAAATCCGCTATCACAGGAATTTAGATTACAGGCGCCATATCCAGTTCCTGTCACATTACATTCACGTATGCCTTTACCATTTTTTTCCGCGCAAGCAGAGAGAACGAGCGGCGCGCATAAATTCGCAACGCAAACACCACTTTGCAAGTTGAAACCGGCACTACAGGCATTCAAAAGACATTCACCAAACGCAGACCCGGCCGTATTACACGTCGCCACACCCGTTCCGTTATTACTATTACAGTTAACAACAGTTAGGGGCTGACAAGCATTGGCAACACAATTTTTATTTTGTAAATTAAATCCTGGGTCGCAGGATTCGAGCTGACAAGCTTGAGGAGTTCCATCTGCAAGACAGAATTGCACTCCTAAACCATTAGTTCCAGTACAGGCACGCGATTGATTGGGACCACAAGCTGGAGCTATTACGCCGCTGGAACCTAAATTAATTTGTCCCGCATCGTCTATTTTAAAACCCTCTGATGAGCAATTTTGAAAAACTAATAAGTTGCCGACAATTGCGAAAATGAAGAAAAAACGCGTGAACGTAGTTTTAGATAGTTTCATTTAATTCCCCATGCCCATAAAGTAGAAAGTCAAACAACACGAAAATAGCTTGTCATTCTATTTTCGGAATATTCGATTAGAATAGATAGATAATTCGAAAGCTTCTCGTTTCGAGACAAATCCGATGAACATTTCGTAGACAAAATTAAAGACAAAAACGCCGAAAGATTCGTTTGCGATTTGAAGGTTGAAGAAAAGGGTCGCGAAGTTGCGAGAATCCCAATTTTGGGCAAACAGATGCCAAACCTCTAAACAGTCCAAAGAATGTACCAAGGCTTTTAGTTGAATACGACTCAAATTGAGACGCTGGCATGACTTGCAGTACAATCTTGCATGGCTTTGACTATTAAGCATTTATCTCTCATGACGTTAATTTTGTTGGCGTCAGCGCTAGGATTTTCTGCAAACCAGAATTGTTCAATCCTATTGTCAAAAGCTGCTTCAACTACATCCCCCACTTTTCCTATCTTTGAGGTTAACAGAAAAGACCACTTAAGCTTGGACTGGATAGTAGGAACAGCGAAGAACTTAGATGTTAGTTGGCGATCGAGCCCGAATAGCAATAGGCTTATCGAATTTAGACTCGAGACTGAGCTAAAACGCGACGATGCCATGAGAAAGGCTTATGAGTTTCTTGTTCAAGAATTTAGAAAGGATCCCCAGTTAAATTCATTCAGTGATCGTGATATACTAAGGGCAGCATTTCGCGTTTTAAGATGGAGGATCGAAATTTCTGGACATGCTGGAATGTATTCTCCTGGATTTGATTCAATGGTTGCTTTCCAGATAGAAAAGTATCGTCTCTATTTAAAAAAGTCGGGCGTTGATCCGGATTTACAATCAGCAAGTTTTACTGAAATGTTTAATCAATTTGGGATTCAAAGCTTGTATCATGGGACTACGGTAAAAGCGCTTGTCGAAATATTGACCAAGGGCAAATTAACCTCGCAAAAAAATGGCGGGCAAACCGCGCAATATAGTCAAGGCAATCCGGGATATGTTTATCTAGAGGCACTGTCATCAGAAATGAGTGGGCAAGCTCCACTTCCAATTTATATTGAGCTAAAATCTTCTGTGCTAGACGAATATAAGTGGTCACATTTTAATTTTTACTGGAAGTATGGCGAAAAAGACAAAAGGCATTCCTTGAACCCCTCTAACATGATTGCTGCATTTTTAAATCTCATTAAAAGTGTCAATCAAAAGTCTGGTACGGTCTATTTAGCCAGAAATGAATTTCTCTTTACGGAAGACATTGAACTTCAGTCCAACGTTAAGGCGATATATGTCATTAAAGAAAAAAAGGCAGAGCTGGTGGCAGAACTTAAGGCTGCCGGAGTGAGTCCTGATTTCATTTCGCTCATCATAGCGCGCTAGTCTCAGAAAATTTGTTTTAAATTTAAGTTTTGTTAGTCAATTAAGGCAAATTTCATCTCGAATTTTTATGCAATTTCTCAAGTAGCTTAGTCAAACTATCGCGGTCAATGGGCTTAGTTAAAAAGTGAGAGAAGCCGGATTCAACTGCGCGCTCCCGCTCTTCTTTCATGGCGTGCGCTGTAAGCGCGACAATGGGTACATGAACATCTCTGGAGCGCAATATCCGAACAGCCTCGTGGCCATCCATGTTGGGCATTTGAATGTCCATTAGAATTACATCGTATTCTTTTTCGAGAGCGGATTTAACTCCTTCAATTCCATCTTTGGCGAAATCGATATGCGCTTTCGTTTTAGCCAAAATTGTTTTCACGAGCATCTGGTTGTCCGGAGAATCTTCTACCAGCAAAATATTAAAGCCTGTTAAATCGACTCTTGTTAATTCGGTTTTAGGCGCAACTTTTTGAAAAAGCTCAAATTCGCTTGCGGGTAAAAATTGCGTTTCTTGATTGTATTCAACCGAAATGATGGCTTCAAACGTGCTGCCTTTTCCCAACTCACTTTCGATCAGGAAAAAATCACCCCCGAGTGCCTGGCTTAGTTTTTTCGTTAAAACGAGACCAAGACCGGTCCCTCCAAACTTGCGAGTGATCGACGAGTCTGCTTGTGCAAACGCTTGAAAAAGTTTCGTTCGCTGATCTTTGGAGATTCCCCGTCCGGTGTCGGTGACTCTGAAGTTTAGACGTGAATCACTAAACCCCACAACTAATTCAACACTTCCCTTTTCAGTGAACTTGATCGCATTACCAACAACATTTGATAATATCTGCCGAATTCTTGTTGAGTCAGAAATAACAGCTTTGGGAAGTTTTGATTCGACTTTGAATTTAAAAGTGATTCCATTTTCGCGAGCTCGAATTCCCATGAGTGAAGTAAAATCAGCCAGGAATTCCGTCAGAGAGAATTCTATTTTTTCGACAACCATTTTTCCGGATTCAACTTTTGACAAGTCCAAGATGTCATCGATGATTCTTAAGAGGTGATTTGAATTGCGTGAAATGATTTAAAGATATTTTTCGGCTTCACCTTTCGATGTATCGGAGTCTTTAAGTAATTCAACAAAACCCATAATAGCGCCAAGAGGTGTGCGAATTTCATGGGACATATTCGCTAAAAATGCAGACTTGGCTTGGTTGGCCCTTTCAGCTTCTTCTTTAGCGACTTCGAGTTCTCTGGTTTGAAACTGCGTTCGCTGAAGTTCAATCTCTGTGTATTTCACAGCCCCTTTTCGAATTCCCCGATCAATAAATTCATGAATGATTCGGCGAGACTCCGAGTCCAGGTGGCATTTGATATCTAAATTATCTATGACGACTGCACGAAGAATATGGAACTCGTAAATGACTTCGTCCAATGTGTATTCAGGCTGGTTTGCCCGATCGACTGCATGTTCTTTTGCAACTTCTGAGTTTTTTTCAGCGTGATTGTTCGGGTCTATTGATCCCAGAGTGGCTGCCAATTGATCTAAAAACTCTGGCAAAGAATCGCGAAGAGCACGGCGGCTTTGAACTTCCGCGGCTGCAACCATTTGGCGAGAGAACTTTTCCCATTCATTCAAAATCTGTGTCTTCACACTGGCAACAAGAATTGCAACTTCATGTCGATTTAAAACTTTTGATTTTGGGTCCAAATGTCATCCCTTCCTGGCGAAGCTTTTCTTAAGCCTCGGAAAGTAAACATCAAGTACAGTCCATACTTTTAGAGAAGTCAAAAGCTGAAAATGTCGTTTTTTTGTCGATTTAAAGTTTATTCAACTGTGAGCTATTTAAGCCGTCTTTTTATTTTTCAATTCAATGCCAAGCCACTTTTCCATAACTTGGATTAAAGATTCTGGTAAGACGGGCTTTGAAAGATAATCATCCATCCCTGCCTGAAAACAAGCTTCACGATCACCCTCGAGTGCATGAGCCGTAATCGCTATGATTGGTATTCTTCTAAAAGTTTCAAGCTGGCGGATTCGGCGAGTCGCTTCATAACCGTCCATCTTAGGCATCTGGCAATCCATGAAAATGAGATCATAGTGATTTTTTTGAAACTCTTCTAAAACTTCCTGCCCGTTAACTCGAGCTTCTATTTTGAAGTTCCCAATTTTGGAAAGGTAAGCCAAAAGAACCTGCCGATTAACAAGGTTGTCTTCTGCAATAAGAATTCGAATTAGTTTTTCAGTGCTTTTATCAGCTTGATCTTCAAGAGGCTTGGTCAAGAGTTGCTGAGGCTTCGCTAAACTCAGCATCAGGGGAATATTAAAAGTAAATATGGAACCTTTTCCAACTTCACTTTCGACTCGAATATCGCCACCCATAAGACGACAAAGTTTTTTACAAATTGCAAGCCCCAGACCCGTGCCACCATATTGACGAGCCATCGAAGCGTCGACTTGCGAAAAGACCTGGAAC
>JANPPO010000053.1:0-8373 GCA_031428555.1 Bdellovibrionales bacterium
TATGATCATAGTCTTTTGCAAAGCCAATACCTACTCAAAAAACTTCAGAAAAAATGAACTACATTTACCCGAAAAATTGAATCATCAAGTCTTGAAGTCATTTCGCAAATGGTAGTAGCTGGCGCCGGCTATGGGATATTACCTGAAAGAGTCATTCAAGCATTTGGAGATCAGTTTGTCTCGAGTTTAGCAAACGCGCCTTCGTTTCAAGATCGGATCTGCTTGGTTTATAAGCCAGAGTTTAGGAAGCTTAAGAGGGGACAGGCCGTCCTTGATGCTTTCGCTCCCTGGAAATAATACTGAAGAGCAAATGTAGCGCCTGTCTACCGGGGACTTAATGGTAGTCGACTTTCCATTCAATCATCTGTGTCGGGGCTTTAAGAGGTGAAACTTTCACAAGGCCATTCGTATCTTGGGCGGAGACTGAAAAACGAACCATATCTCCGGACTTAACCTCGATGTTCGTTGAAAATGTATCGGTAGATTTTAAAGACATAGTTAAAACTTGCATTCTGCCGTTGATTTCTAAATTGATCGTCGGCGCCTGTGCCAGGTTTGCGCCTGGTGACGGGACCACTTTCGCAACGATTGAAGCTTTACCAGTTGTCGTGGCTTTGCCATTGCCAGTGCCAGTGGCTTGGTCATTTTCGATTTGCGGGAAAATAAAGATCGTATTCTTCTTTAAAATATTTCGAGATCGACAGTGAACAGAATCGCCCCACTCGGTATTTCCATTATCAACACCTACGATCTTATATCCCGGTAAAGCTTTCTGGTATATTTCGGTGGCTCTTCTGTCGTTTGCATCGTTATTTCCGTAGATTGGAAAATAAAGAACGCCATTGCTGACAAAAGAATTAATATAGGCGCGGTAATCTTCAGAACCCCAGCTACTTCGTTTTACCATCGGCATTCGGTAAATCTTGTAAGGAGTTCCATAAGCACTTTTCATTTTGCTTAGGGCCTGAACCATTTTATCTGAATCTGATTTAAAGCGAGACCCTTCTGGAAATTCACTAAAAACCCAAGTATCGGGTGATACCAGTTTACCAAAAGTATCGATGTGTTCGATCGTGACATTCTCTCCTAAGGCAGAAGTTGTGTAACGTTGAATTCCTAAGAAAGTCAGAAGCCGACTAAAAATATCCTGAGAACTCAAGGAAGTATTTTCTCTGAAAACGAGTGTTGAAGAAAACGCACTTTGATAACCGTCGCTATAATAATTGCCACCCGTGTGAATAAGTTCCGGGCTAAAAATAGGAACATTTAATTTTCGAGCAACGTATTCGGGCAACCTGTCATCATTTGGTCTTGGGCGATTGTAGGTTGTATCGACAATTCCAAATTGGTTTTTGCCGTCTAGAATCCACCAAGGACCGAAGTCACGAACCCAAATGCTATCAGTCGGAGCAATGAGGAAGGAAATATTTTGCTGAGGAATCTGATTATTCTGAAGCCAGTTAACCCACTCTGCTTGAGCACTTGAATCATCTGCGATCAAAGTGACATTGCCATTTTGGTTCAGGGCTCTAACGTAAGAAGCATTTGTCCACAAAGTCATAACACTATCGGCTTCTTCCCATTCGCCAAGAGAATGTACTGGGCCAACGGGTGCAGCGCCTGGAGGTCGAAGTGCTGAGATTCGAACTTGTTTTTCGAAAGAGGCAAGTTCACGAGGAAGATTTTTTTGGAAGGGTGAGGTGGCAAAGGCTAGGCTCGAGAAAACCAAAATAGCTAAAGCAGTGCAAGCACGAGTCATATTCAAACTCCATTTCGAACGACGTGGTGTGTACACGAATATGAGACCACGCTTCGTGGTCAGGCTCAAGTTTTTCTGCTTAAGTCCTAACCACATTCGTTCTAGCAACAGTCGCGCGAACGACTATCGTGCAGAGGCTTTAATATTATTTAACTCGCTTGAAATCGATTGTCTGACCCTGAGCACTCAAAACAAGTCCAGTATTGCCCTGTAAAACGTAGTCAAATTCCATAGGAGCGATTTCAACTGAACAATCAAGATCATCCAATTGTTTCTGGTCTGCAGCAGTACCCTTGATCACGATCTGAGTTGCCGTAACTTCCGTTGGGACTGTGATACGGGCAGTCGTGCTCTTTTTACCTTTTGCGCAGGTAACAGATAACGAACTTTCCTTTTCTTGGATCGCAAGTGTCAGTGTGTAGCTGGTGTCTTCAATTTTCTGAACGGAAGCCCAAGTGCCGTAAACGAGGGGGTTAGCGTTCGCAATTGAAGTAGTTGTAACGCCCAAAGAAACAACGACAGTCGCGATTAGGCCTAAAGCATAAGATTTAAACATTTAAAAAACTCCTTTTTATGTTGTTCCAAGAGGGCTAACAACGCCGTCAAATGAAGTCAAAAAATGAGAAGCACTTTGCCAGAATAAAGATTTGCTCAAGGCGATACTAGGCCAAGAGTTGGAACGCCTAGTCAGTCGCTAGAGTGCAAGGGACAAAGTTGCCACTTTTCATCCTTCATGAGACAACTCGGCGACAGTCAAATTAGGCAAATCTAAATGAGGAGTTTGTATGGCAAAAGTTCGTGTTGGTATTAACGGTTTTGGTCGTATTGGTCGCGTTCTTTTTCGCGAAGGATTCAAAGATTTAGAGATTGTTGGGATTAACAACTTAGATTCTCTTCAAGGTTCAGCGCATTTGCTTAAGTACGACAGTTCGCATGGAATATTTGATGCGGAAGTTTCTCATAATGAAAAAGATCTGATCGTAAATGGAAAAACAATTAAGTACTCATCAACAAAAAATCCTGCGGAAATCCCTTGGAAAGATTGGGGAGTCGATGTTGTTCTTGAATGCACAGGTGCCTTAAAGGATCGCGCTGATTATCAAAAGCATCTCACTGCTGGTGCGAAAAAAGTTTTTATTTCTGCTCCTGCAGAAGGTGTCGATCTTACGGTTGTTTACGGAATTAATCACGAAGCTTATAATCCTACTCAGCATAATTTTATTTCAAATGCTTCTTGTACAACGAATTGTTTGGCTCCTCTTGCCAAAGTTTTGCATGATGCTTTTGGAATTGAAAATGGCGTGATGACAACAATTCACTCTTATACAAACGACCAAAGAATTTTGGATGCTTCTCACAAAGATTTGCGTCGCGCGCGTTCGGCTGCAGTGTCAATGATTCCTACTACAACTGGTGCTGCTAAAGCAGTGGGCCTAGTACTTCCACAATTAAAGGGAAAAATCGACGGTATGTCGATTCGTGTTCCAACTCCGAATGTATCAGTGGTGGATTTCACTTTCCGTCCTGAAAGAGATATTTCAGTTAGTGCTATCAATGAAGCTTTCGTAAAAGCGGCAAATGGAAGCATGAAGGGAATTCTTTTTGCCGAAGAAAAAGAATTAGTTTCTGTTGATTTTAACGGTAACCCTCACAGTTCAATTATTGATCTTAAATCTACAATGACAGTTGGTACAAGAATGGGGAAAGTCCTTTCTTGGTATGACAACGAAACAGGCTTCAGTAACCGAATGGTTGATATCATTAAATTCATGGCGCAAAAGGGAATCTAAAAATCATGCAAGGCTTAAAGAACATTAAAACTCTAAAAGATTTTGAATTCCTCGACAAGACTGTGTTCTTGCGCCTCGATCTGAATGTTCCAATGGATGCTGGTAAAATTACAGACGAGACAAGAATCTTAGCAGCTTTACCTACGATCGAGCATCTACGCAAAGCCGGCGCTAAAGTTGTGATGGCTTCGCACTTAGGAAGACCGAAATCTGCAGATGATAAAGAATTTTCTTTAGAGCCTGTCGCACAAAAACTTTCAGAACATTTAGGTTCCGAAGTCATTCTGCTTGATGAGCCTGAAGGGCATACACTGAAGCATCTGATTATGACCTTAAGAAAAAATCAGCTCATACTTTTAGAAAACGTTCGCTTCGTTCCTGGTGAAACAAAAGATTCTCAAGAATTTGCAGAAGAACTAGCTCCGTACTTTGATATTTATGTAAACGATGCGTTTGGGGCTTCTCACCGGGCGCATTCGACAATTCATGCACTACCGAAGATGATGAAGAATCGTTGCATCGGACTTTTAATTGAAAAAGAAATTAAGTTTCTTGATCAGTTGTTGGATTCTCCAAAACGTCCTTACTGGGCGATTTTAGGTGGTGCGAAAGTCTCAGACAAAATTGCGGTCATTGAAAAGCTACTTGATATCGTCGATGGTTTTGTTATTGGCGGGGCGATGGCTTATACATTTTTAAAAGCGATGGGCCATAATGTCGGAAACTCGCTCGTAGAAAATGATAAGTTAAAATACGCGAAAGAAATGGTCGAGCGTATTAAAGCTCGAAACAAGTCTCTTCTTTTACCAGTGGATCATCTGATTACTAAAGGTCTTAAAGACACTGCAAACCTAAAAACGACAAGTGATGTGAATATTCCTGAAGGCTATTTAGGAGTCGATATCGGTCCAAAAACGATTTCGCAATTTCAAGCTGCGCTTATGCCTGCAGAAACGATTTTTTGGAATGGTCCTATGGGAATTTTTGAAACTCAAGAAATGTCGAAGGGGACTTTTGCGATTGCTAAAATCTTGGCTGAATCAAAAGGCATTAAGATTGTGGGCGGTGGTGATAGTGCTGCAGCCGCAGAAGTTTCAGGTTATGCAGGCCAGATGACCCATATTTCAACGGGTGGCGGGGCTAGCCTAGAATATCTTCAAGGCGAACCACTTCCCGGATTAGAAGTACTTCGTTACAAGCACGGACGATAAGGAAAAAATGAAACATAAAATTTTTGCGGCCAACTGGAAGATGTATAAAACTCCTGCCGAAACCAGACAGTTTTTTAAGACTATGACGTCTTACAACTTAAAAGCAGAAATGATTTTCTTTCCTTCTGCGATGTCCGTTGAAGCTGCGCTCGAATCGACGAAAGGTTCTGGCATTGGCATCGGTATTCAAAATACTCACCCGAAGGCTGAAGGCGCTTTCACTGGCGAAAATAGCAGTGCTGCGGCTAAGGCAATGGGTTGTACTTTCGTGTTAATTGGGCATTCTGAAAGAAGATCTTTATTTCACGAAAATGAAGTCCTAGCAGAAAAAGTTCAGTTCGTTCAGTCTCTCGGTTTAAAAGCCATGTTCTGTGTTGGCGAAACTTTAAGCCAGCGAGAACAAAATCAAACTGAAAAAGTTTTAGCTGAACAACTTGAAACAGGATTGGCTAAAGCCAATTCTGAAAATTTAATTATTGCCTATGAACCTGTTTGGGCAATTGGAACAGGAAAGACCGCATCTGCTGAACAGGCTGAAGATGCGCATAAATTTATTTCCCAGTGGTTAGAAAAAAAGAATTTTAAAAATTTGCCGATTCTCTACGGCGGTAGTGTTAAGCCTGAAAATGCTGCGGAATTAATTTCTCAAAATCATATTTCAGGATTCTTAGTAGGCGGGGCCTCGTTAGACCCTGAATCTTTTAAAAAAATCACCTCTGTTTAGCCTTTATTATTTCTGACCATTTGGTTTTTCGGTCGAAGGTTGTGCTGCTTTGTCAGAAGAAGCAGGGGCTTTGCCACCATTCACCACTGATGCAATTCGATAAGCTTCAGTTGTATCCTTCATCTTCTTTTTTGCCCAGCTACAAGTAATTTCGATATCACGTCGAACGCCTTCTGGTGACACTCTTCGGTTCGCTCTATTATTCGGCTCTGCAAAAGGATTTGTCTTAATCTGGTCTTTATCGCAAAGATCTGCAAAGTTTTGAGTAAACCGATCGTATTGAGCACTGTCGCTGCTCGCTATCTCCGCCGCGACAAGAGTGTCTTGGTAGGTTGATAAATTATAACAATCTTCGGTTGGCCAAGCACCCTTCAGAACACAAAGTGGGACAGCATCTGTTGCACAGTCGCTTAATTTTTTACATTCCTTTGGTAGTCGCAAGCCAAATAGAGTCGGATTACACATGGTCTCTTTAGCTCCGCAGACCATCTTAGCTTTATCAACACCTTTGATACTGTAGCTATCCGGAAAAGTTGGTTGTGCTTTACAAGGATCCTTTTCAACAACCCAACCAGAATACATACAACGAAAATGCGCTCGCTTAGATTTCTTGCTTGCAGTTGATTCGTTTACAATTTCTTTGCCACCGACGATTTTTCCATCTTTGGTTTCTGTAATCACATCAGTTTCTTTCGAGGCAGGCTTCTTATCATTTTTTGCAGCAGTCGGTTTTGCTTCAGCATCACTAACCGTCGCCTTTGGTTTTTCCAGGACAGCCGTCGCCGTTTCAGATTTGGCTGCTGAAGCGGGCGCCGCAGGAGCCGAGGCCGTCGCAGTTGGTTTTGCTGCGGCAGCCGCTGATGATGGCGCACTTGGTGCTGAAGCCGCAGCAGTTGGTTTCGCAGCAATAGTCGCGGCTGCTGCAGATGCGGGTTTTTGTGCTGCCGGAGCCGATGCAGCAGAAGCGGGTGCCGCAGGGGGAAGTGGCGGGAGTGGTTTACTTTGTACTTCTGTCGATGTAACCGCACTTGTTTTAACTTTTTGATTTTCTCTGAAACTAAAGCCTTCTCCGCTTACGTCCGCGAAAGAATCCATTGCCATATCGAAGTTTTTTCGAATTTGAGCTTCCAACAGCTCGTCAACTGACTTACCGGTAGCATTCGCAGGGAGTCTTGAGTTTTCCTTGCCGCTACCAGATGCCATATACAAAGTTTGTTTTGCCATGACTGCCATAATCTTTTGTAAGGACTTTAAATATTTTGCCTGTTGTTCTTGTGGCATCGACTTAAACTCTTTCGAATTCAAAAAGTAAGTTTCACCATCTAAATCCGAAGCAAAAGATGCCAGGCTTCCTGTTAGCATCATTACGAACATTAAATACTTCACGGCTTAACTCCTTTTTCGCAGGCTTCTTTTAATCGAGGATTCGGTACTGAATTTCCAGAGGCGCTAGTATTACTTGGAAAACAAATATGCATGTGAGTATCGTGCCCTGGGTAATTGCTACAACCACCTTGCCTGGTTATATTACTATCATTTGAAAAACAGTTTTCGTGGCCCAATTTTTTTAACATTTGCAACATGGGACCGCGGCTGGACGCACTCATTCTAGAAGTATTTATATCGATACATTCGCCATTCGTATGCGACTCGTGGATCCAGGGGCTTTGGCCGCGTCTGTTTGGTTGCACTTTATGTTTGAAGTGCGCATGGCTCGCATCCTTAAATTCAATTTGGCAACCTTCGTCACCTTTGCAACTTCTATCCCAAGTCTTTAAGAACTGCATAAAACCACAACTTACATCAGGCTTCAAATAAACATCCGCATCTCCTGATTCTGGCTCAGAATGAATAGAATTGAAAGGTCCTGTTCTTATGGCCGAGTCTCCTACGAGCGGGATTTGGACGAAGCCACGCGAATCAACAAAGTTTAGATTACTTATCGAGGCCGCCTTCTTAAAATCATTTGCGCCTTCGGGAAGGCCTAAAGTCGGGTGAGATAAAATACTTCGAATCGGATTTAAAAATGCATCTTCAATCGGCACAAGAGATTTAAAAATATTTTTCTGGCAAATAAAGCAGTCGGTATCAAGCGGTAGCTCTAAATCTTTTCCATCTTCATCTTTTACACCGATGACTTCGAAAATGGGATAATTCGTACAGCGATTCGTTCCCTCGATGCAACATTGATTCACTTCGTAACCGGCATCAACCTTTTTAAGCCTTAATACTAAGGGCATGAGGGCTTTGTAATCATTTTTGTTTATATAATTATTAAGCTTCGTGAAAAGTTCAGAATCCTGTTTCACAACGAACACAAAGTCTTTTTGCTTATCGACTTTTTCCAGATCAGCAATTTTCATAAAGCCGACGTCGCCGACCTTAGCTTCCACGGCTGACCTTGAAAAAAGTGGTTTTCCGATGCTTTTGATATTCGCGATAGAAGCCTCTTGTAGCTTTTCGTTTTCAGGCGGAGTCGATAGAACTTTAACTGGAATCAATTCGTCATTTTTTGAATTTGAAAACTGACCGGTTTTTTCGATTACGCTTCGATAAGTATCTGAAACCTGAACGATTGATCGCTTCGGAACGTAAAAAGGCTTTTCAGTTCGCCTCATTTTTTCATCGGCTGCGAATCCCTGATTATAATTAGCGTACTTATTTTCTCGACGTCTTTCGACAGCATCCTTCTCAGATTTTGTATCGTATCCGGTTGGAACAACAAAGATCGGTGGAGTTTTAACAGAAGCGATCGTGCATTGGGTCCGTAACTTTTCTTTGTTTTCAGCGGTTTGATTAGCAAAAGCGGGCGCAGAAATAAGCCCGCCGCCGACGCTCCAAAATATCAGAAAAAAAGAGAGAAAAAGTCCTACACCCACCACTGGCTCT
>JANPPO010000054.1:0-12676 GCA_031428555.1 Bdellovibrionales bacterium
TAATATGTGTTCTAGCCTCTTATCCGGAGCAGTGCTATAGTTTTGACAGAAGAAGTATCGCAGGAACTCTGCCACTTCAAAACACTGATTCTAAATCTAAGGTAGGAAGATTGTTGGCGAGGAAGGTATATCTAAGAAAAAAAATTCTTTTGCTTGGAGGCGGACACGCCAACATACAAGTTTTACATGAATTGTCTAAAGTGGATTCTCGTTTCTTCGAACTCACTTTGATTTCAGAATTTTCTAAGACTCCTTATTCAGCGATGATCCCGTCTTATATGGCAGGCGTATTTCAGCCGGAACAGTTTCACTTTGATCTTAAAAAAATCTGCTCGAGGTTTAACTTTAACTTTGTCGAAGATCGAGTGACTCAAATTGTCGGCAACCTTAATCAAGTTAAAACTGCTACTGGAAAAGTATTTGAGTATGACGTCTGCTCAGCGAACTTAGGAATTGTTCCAAAGCGAATTGAGACGAATTTCCAAAATGACAATAATATTTTCTATGTTAAGCCTATATCAAAGTTTACCTCGCAGTGGGAGTTGCTAAAAGATCAGTTTAGTAAAAATAAATCAAAGTTAGATTTTTCAATTATTGGAGGCGGAGCAGCCGCTTTTGAAATTGCAATTGCCTGCAGAATGCTATTTCCAAAGCCTGGTGCCACAATTCGAATTGTAACCGGTCAAAAAGGTCTTTTAGCTGAGTATAATTATCGTGCTCGAGATTTTGCGAAGCGAGCTCTTCTGACTCATGAAATTGAACTCATGGAAAGTAGGCGCGTCGCCAGTATCACTGACAAACAGCTTATATTTGAAGATAGAAGTTTTTTACTTCGAGATATTTGTATTGTGGCTACTCATGCTGAAGCACCCAATCTTTTCTTGGATTCCGGATTGCCATCTAATGAGCAGGGTTTCGTTCGAGTTAACGACTCTTTACTTGTAGATGGATTTAAAAATCTTTTCGCAACTGGAGATTGTTGCGACTTTCAATCAAAATCGTTACCGAAAGCTGGCGTGTTTGCAGTTCGCGAAGGTCCCATAGTGAGTCAAAACATTAGAAGTCTTCTGATGGATCGCAAAGAATTAATAAAATATGAACCCCAAAATAATTTCTTAACAATTTTAGTATCTGGGAAAAAGCAAGCCATCGCCTCATATGGAAAATGGGCATACCATGGTCAACTCGCTTGGTGGTTAAAATACTTCATCGATCTTAGGTTTATGAGGCGTTTTAAATAAACTACCAGGCTTTAAAATAACCTAAAATCCAAGTCGCAATATAGAATGTTAGCACAATACAGCCGATGAAAATTGCAGCGACCAAAAGTAGAGTTAATGCCACAACCATTCTTGAACTTCGCGTAACAGTTCTTGGCTGTTCTAGGTAACGCTCTAGCAACGCGACATTTTTAGTATTAGCTTTCCACATAAAATCAAAAATATTTCCAATCAATGGAATAGCATCTATGACGTTATCAATTAAAACATTAATGCCCATTCTAAGGATAACTGCCGGCGGACAACCGATCATCGCAGCTTTATAAATAATGTAAAACGAAAATGCGTTGGTAAGTAAGTCTCCTACTCCAGGAATCAGACCTAAAATACCATCCCAGCCAATTTTCCAGCCGAATGGCAAAGTATACTTAGAGTCTAAATATTCAGAGATTTTTCGAACTTCGCCCCGGACGTCTTGTTCGTTTTCGGCCAGAGAAGAGTTATAGGTAGTTACCATCGCGAACCTCCAACTTTATTTATCAATCCAATTTCGTTTATTGAGAAGACTTAAACTCATGTTATTTGTCACGGTGCTCAATAAATATGGCATCAATTTCGGTTCTGGGCAGATAGATTTTCAATGCTTGTCAGACTTTAGAGAGCTTGCTAAGAATCAGAATGTCGAATGCGAATTACTTTCATAGCATATCGTAAAAATCTTATTCCTAGGGGGAAATTTGAAATACAGTCTTGTTATTATATCAGCGCTTGGTCTTATGCTTACGGGTTGCAAAAAAGAACCTTATATCGTTAAAAGCAATTTAGAAGTTAAACAAAGCTTCGATGTAAAGACCGATAAATCAGAGGTTGTTAGTTTAAATCCGGGTGTATATCCAACAGACTTGAATATTAATTCAAGCCGCGTCAAAGCTAAAATCAAAACTCTCAACAAAGAAGTTGTTTTTCGTCTGAAGCTTCCGAAGAAGATCGTTCTTCCAACGAATGGAACTCTAGAGCTTACAGCTGAACAAAGTGGCCAGCCGTTCCATACAACTGTTCATGTGAAAACTGATGTTCGCAAAGGCGATCTTCAAAGAGACTTAGAAAACTGTACGGTTATGGAACACGTGCATGAATGTTATGTTACTGGAAATCCTCCACATCAAGTGTGCAGATATGTGCCACGCGATCGTTGGGGACGAAAAACTGTAGAATTCTATGTAAGAAGCTACCACCGACAAATCCAAGCTATCTTAAATCCAGCTGGTGACTCTGGTTCTGCAGAAATTCTGGGATCTCGTGTTGACTCAGAAAGAGTCTACACGCGCGAAGGGTACTGCTACTAAATACCGCTTGGTAGATTAGGATCTTCCGGAGCATACCGAGACGGAAATTCATTTAATTCGTCTCGGTCGCCGCAAGGTGAACCGTAATCTTCACAAGTATACCAACGCCGGGTATCACGCGACACTTCGGTATCAGCATAAGGATCCGTGACGTCAATTCGTGCGCTTTCTAGATTTTTACAGTTCGGCTTACCGTTCTTTTTGAATCCAGTGCACTCTTTATAAAATTTAAGAGCGACTGGCTCACCAAGCATCTCGCAACGCGAAGTTTTGCACTGATATTGAACCATGCCGTATTCATAACGGTGCACGCCCCACTTAGAAATAAAAAATCTTCTAAGGATTGCAATTCCGCTCTTCTTTTCAACAAACTCTGGTGCACTTTGGGCTAAGACTGGATATTGAATTGCTCTTCCAACTGTTTTTAAACGTGGAACGTTAATTTTTTGGGAAGCCGCTAACGTTGTCAAACTTGTGATCAATAGCAAAATTCCTACAACAAGTGATCTCTTCATAAACCCTACCCTCAAATTAAATCGTTTTCAGTTCGCACTAGTTCTTATAGCAAAACCAAAGCCGATTCTGTGCAGCAAATTTTTAACTCAATGACAACATACAAAGGCCGTGAAAATATCCCGCCACATGAACAGATTTTTTGAACATAACAAATCATTAGTCCTTACTTTTTTAATTGCCTGTTTGGTTGTTCCATTCATCTGGATACTATTTCCATTTTGGCTGACTATTATTTTAGGTTTAGTTTTCGCCGTTAGCTTAGAACCCATTCTGTCTTGGCTTGAAAAAAAAATGCATACAACATCTCATTGGGTTTTAGTTTTGCTGCTTGTGACGATGACCCTTATAGTAATTCTACCTTTTGCTTTAATCTTGATCAAAGGTGTTCAAGCGCTATGGATCCAATTACAAAAACTGACAACCCCTGAATCCATGGAAATGCTGAAACAATATCAAGCAGAAGCAATGTCGAAGCTAAGTCACTTGAATAGTTTTGGAGTTGATCCGCAAATCATTCAGGATACCATGTGGTCAACAGGTCAAAAAGCAGGTTCGTTTTTAACTGCAAAACTTGGTGAAATTCTAACCCAAATTCCAGAATCAATAATGCTTTTCCTAGTGCTCGTTCTTTCTATTATTTCATTTCTACTCATGCGACGTACAGCTTCAGATAAAATGAAAAACTTAAGTTGGATCTCGCAGGAGGGTCAGAATAAATTGGTCGACAAGTTTGTAGCATGCTGTCGGTCAGTCGTGGTCAGCACAATTATAACCGGAGCACTTCAAGCAACGATTACGACTATCGGTGCCTGGGTCTTCACTGATCATAACGGCCTACTTGTTTTCTTCATAACGTTTGTACTTTCTTTTATCCCAATGATCGGCGCTGGACCTGTTTCGCTAGTCATGGCAATTGTTGCTTTCACGCAAAATGAATTCGGGAACGGTATTGGCTTGATGGTGTTTTTCGCAGTTACATCAATTGCGGATAATTTTATCAGGCCTTGGCTTCTAGCTGGGTCGACTCAGATTCCATCGATCTGGGCCCTGCTCTGTACAATTGGTGCACTGATTATGTTTGGATTGCCTGGACTGATCATCGGCCCACTTATTGGGGCATTAGCAATCGAGCTCATTCCGATTCTATCCGACGAGTATAATAAGTAGGCCAGCGATTAAGTTCTTTTGTAGTCATCTTGATAGCGAACGATATCATCTTCACCGAAATAACTGCCTAATTGGACTTCTACAAATTCGAGAACTTCGCTAGTGTTATTTCGAATGCGATGTTTTGCGCCCAATGGAATATAGACATGCGACCCCGTTTTGACCGGAATGACCTCATCATTTAGAACAACTTCACCGCTGCCTTTGGTGATAATCCAATGCTCGGCACGCTTTGCATGCGACTGATATGAAATTTGAGAATGAGCCCAGACTTGAATTACTTTAGATTTGAAATGTTCAGAATCTCTTAAGATTTCAAATTTTCCCCAAGGGCGTTCTTCAAAAGTATTTTCCTCGACTAACTTTGCTTGGTTAACTGAAAGCTTTTCCACAATCTTACGAACATTTTGAGTTGAGCCCTTTTCCGAAATTAAGATTCCGTCTGGAGTATCAACCACAATTAAATTGTTCACATCTACAAAAGTAATTGTCCGGGCAGTCTGAGAAAATACAAAATTATTATTCTCGATTTCTGTGCTAACAACATTTGCACCAACTTCATTTCGACCCAAGGCCCGATAGTGAGCCGCAACAGCATCCCAACTTCCGACGTCATTCCAGCCAAGATCAACTGGTATAACGGACAATTCAGTCTCACCTAATTTTTCCATAATCGCATAATCGATGCTTAAGCTTTCGAACTTTTCGTAGATTTCTTTTAGATTTGAAAGATCAGCTTTAAGATTTTGAACGATCTCCCACATTTTAGGCTGATGTTTTTGAAATGCCTTTAGGAAAATTTCAACTGTGCCAACAAATATTCCAGCATTCCAGAGATATTCTTTCGATGCTAAAAACTGATTAGCTTTTTCAAGATCGGGCTTCTCGTGAAACTTTACGACACCAAAAATTTTTGCTTCACCTGAAATATTCTTTTTAGTTTTTTGAATATAACCATACCCAGTTTCAGGATACGTTGGACGAACTCCTAAAATAACAATACGACCAGTGACTGCAGCTTTTTCTGCAACTCTAACAGCCTGAATGAATTCATCTTCATCTTGAATTAAGTGATCTGCTGGAAAAAATCCAACACAGCTCTTTTCAAGACCTCTTTGGGCAAGTCCCCAACAGCTAACAAGCACAGCGGGCGCTGTATTTTTTGCCATGGGTTCATAGATTGTTTGCTCGACATTCACTTGAGATTTTTTTACGTGAATTTCAGTCAGAGTTTTAAGTTCGTGGTTTGTTACTATATCGGGATTACCCAGTTTCGCTAATCTTTTCAATGTGAGGCTTTGAAGCGAATCTGCGAAGATTTCACAGAACTGTTTCGGAAATTTCTTTCTTGAGACAGGCCATAGTCTTGTTCCACTTCCACCAGAGAGCACAACAGGCTTCATTTAAAAACTCCTGATTTACAAATGGTCGTATTTTACGACCTGTTTGAGTTATTCAAACCACACTTCCGTGAGGCCTCAAAGCAACAAACTTGATTCGTCTTGTCAATAGTCTGTTTGGCCCTCCCGCTTAGGGCAAAGTGTTGGCATACTGTGAATCTCTCGAAGGAGTGTGAACATGTCTTCAGTCCCATTTATCGATTTGAAAACTCAGTATAAGGCGCTCAAAGAATCTATCGACTCACGTATAATGAAAGTACTTGAATCAGGTGCTTACATTAACGGACCTGAAGTTCTAGAGCTTGAACAAAAACTTGCTGCTCACACTGGTGTCAAGCATGCGCTTGCATGCGCAAGCGGTACCGATTCGCTCCTGATTCCCGTTATGGCTTTGGGAATTGGTCCCGGAGATGAAGTTATCGTTCCTGCATTTTCATTTATTGCGACAGCTGAAGTTGTTGTACTTGCTGGTGCTAAGCCAGTTTTCGTTGATATTCAAAAAGACAGTTTCAATATTGATCCAGATGCGATCGTAAAAGCTATCACCCCAAAAACAAAAGCCATTATGCCTGTTTCTCTTTATGGCCAAATGGCTGATATGGACGAAATTCTTGCGATTGCAGAAAGACATAAGCTTTATGTAGTTGAAGATTTAGCTCAGAGTTACGGTGCCAAGTACAAAAACAAAAGAAGTGGTTCCATGACAATTGCAAGCGGAACAAGTTTCTATCCTGCAAAACCATTAGGCTGCTACGGTGATGGCGGAGCGATTTTTACAAATGATGATAAGCTCGCTACGGTCATGAAAGAAATCCGGGAACACGGATCTGAAAAACGTTACTACCACACTCGGTTGGGAGTAAATGGCCGCCTAGATACAATTCAGTGCGCTATTTTACTTGCGAAAATGGAACGTTATGATTGGGAAATCGAACAACGGCAAAAAGTTGCAAATCGCTATAATCAGGCATTTTCAGAAATCAAAGCAGCGGGCTTTTCATTCCCTGCTCTCAGTCCAAACCGTGATAGCGTTTGGGCCCAATACACTCTAACGGTTAATGATCGTGCTGGCTTCCAAAAGAAACTCCAGGATAAAGGCGTACCAACGTCTATCCACTACCCAATGACGATGGCCGATCAGCCTTATTATAAACAGCATCATGGTGGCGCTGAAGCTCGAGTTCCAGTGGCTCGCTGGGCTGCGGAAAATGTCATCAGCTTGCCTTTGTATCCTGATATGGACACAGCTACTCAAGATCGTGTAATAGAAGCAGTACTGACTGCCGTAAAATAATTTCGTAAGTTGCACAGTTGCTTTGAAGGCAGCTGTGCCTTAATCAGAAGGTAAAATATGTTACATCAATTCCGACCACTCGAACGTCCCGTAGTTCTTAAATCTGGCTCTCATCAAATTACTTGGGGCGATGGAAAAAATTTCGTTCTTTTTGCTGGCCCTGACATCATTGAAGATGAAGGCCTGGTTATGGAAACTGGAAAAGAAATAAAGCGAGTTACTCAAGAAATGGGAATTCCTTGGGTTCTAAAATGTTCTTACGATAAAGCAAATCGCCAAAGCGCAAAAAGTTTTAGAGGTCCCGGCGTTAACTCAGCACTTAAATCTTTGCAAAAAATTAAATCTGAATTGGGATGTTTATTGCTAACTGACGTTCATGAGACAACTCAAGTCGAGACCATGGCAGAAGTAGCAGACGTTATTCAGATCCCTGCATTCCTCAGTCGCCAAACAGATCTTATGATTGCGGCTGCGAAAACTGGGAAAGTTATTCATATCAAGAAAGGTCAGTTTTTAGCTCCTTGGGATATGAAAGCTATTGCTCAAAAAGCAGTTGATGCTGGTAATTCAAAATTACTTCTTTGCGAGCGTGGAACGACTTTTGGATATAACCGACTCATCAACGACATGACTGGACTAGTTGAAATGCGCAATTTCGGTTTCCCAGTTGTGATGGATGTGACTCACTCGACTCAATTGCCAGGCGCTGGCGCGAGTGGCGAAACCAGCGGCGGAAGATCCAACATGATTGCTCCTCTTGCTCGTGCAGCTTTAGCGGTTGGTGTAGACGGTTTATTCTTAGAAGCTCACCCTAATCCTGATGTTGCACTTTGTGATGGTCCAACTTCTTTACCACTCAAAGACTTAGGCCCTTTACTTAAACAATTGCAGGCAATTTGGAAGGCTCATCATCAATGAAATTAAAGAGCCGTCTCACGACACTCTTTAAAATCATTTTTGCGGTTGGCCTTATCTACTGGCTGGTTGCCACAAAAAAATTAAATATTGAAGACGTAAAACCTTTTTTAAGCTGGCAGGGTTTACTGCCAGGCTTGGTTCTTATCGGCGCTAATATCGCTTTACTTGGCGAGCGTTGGCGCTTCCTGATCAAATCCCATGTTGAATCTGTGAAGTTTTGGCCGACCTGGAAACTTAACTTGATGGGGATCTTTTTTAACTTTGCTATGCCCGGAGGCATCGGCGGCGATGTCATTAAAGCTTACTACCTTCAAAAAGATTTAGGCTCCACTCGCGCAGTAGCTTTCACGAGCGCGCTCATGGACCGGGCTCTCGGGCTTTATACAGCAGCATTAATGGCGCTGATTGCGCTTCTATTTGAATTCTTTTTTTCTGGCAGTCAGTTTCCAATGGTCAAGAGCCTACTCATTTGGGTTGCGCTTCTGTTTTGCGGATTAAACATAGGTCTACTTTCACTGATGTTCTGGAATTGGCCTGAGCGGTTTAATCATGCTTCTGGGATTATAGGGAAAATATTTAAGCTCATGCATACCTGCCGAATTTTTATTAAAAGCTATCGTCAGATTTTAATGGCCATTGCATTGACGGCGATAGCTCAGGTTTTTACAGTTCTATTCTTCGGCTGGTCGCTAAGAGTTATTCTTGGAGAAACCATCGATTGGTCAACACTTTGCTTTGTTGTACCAGTGGGTTTTATGGTCGTGGCAATTCCGCTAACACCAGCTGGTGTTGGCGTTGGCCAGGCCGCTTTTTATTTTTTGTTCCAACATTTTTCTGATATTCAAGGTCAGTCAGGACCAGCGGTCGTAACCGCCTTCCAACTTCTTCAATTTACTTGGGGTCTTGTGGGCGCTTACTTTTATCTTACGCGCCGAACTTTGGCTGATGCTTCAAATATTCAGAAATCGCATTGATAATATGATACAGCGAGCTCGCCTTCACCGGCACTTCAGCGTATTTTCCATCCTCTAAAAGAGTATCTTTCCAAAGTCCCTTATCAAGTATAAGAAAATTATCCAATAATGCTTTCATCGCCTGATCGGCAATTTTAGCTTCACCAAGAACAACAGCAGCTTTCACTCTTTCACATTGCGGCCAGAATCTTGAGCTTTTCTTCTTAACTTCCCCGTTACTCCAAATCTCGTCAAGAGCTAGCCTCTTATCACTTGATAAACCAAACTTTTCAGCAAGGTCGAATAACTTTCGAGAATGAAGATTTTCTCCTGGAACTAACTCTCGATACTGGGTGATCAGCCAGCTCCATTCGAAATGATGACCGGGTTCAAAAACGAAGTTTCCATTTTCTCTGATGGGATTCCAATTTTCATCAAAAAATTCTGCAAGAAATCCCGTTTTAGAATCAACAAATTTTTTCGTGCAAAGATCATATAATTCTGCTGAAAGCTTTGCCCAAGTTGGATTTTTATCTATTGCTAGCCACGCGATGGCGGATTCAAAAAGATGCATGTGAGGATTCGACTGAAAAGAAGTTTTACTACTTTTAATTTCAGTAAATCCACCAGCTCGATTTTTTCGAGCTTCATAAAGATACTTTACAGTTTTCAAAGCTGCCGTTTTAAATTCTTCTTTTGGACTTACCATGTAGGCCTGAGCCAACCCGAATATCGCAAAAGCCTGGCTATAAAGATCTAAATCTAGATTTTGATGTTGGTTATCAGTACCGACTGAGTGAACGAAAGCTCCGTTAGGCAACGCATAACTGCCGACAAATGATCGGCCACTTTTGTCGATTAAGTCCCTCATTAAACTTTTGTCTATTACCCCTAGTCGGACGCCTTCGCAAAATGCGTAAATTTGCCGTGCTTGCACAAGAGATCTTCTGCTTGAGTTTTGCGGAATGCCATCGAACGACAGATTCTCAACAAAAATTCCGGTATTGTGGTCGATTCCTACCCTAAGCCATAGAGGGAAAACTTTTTCCCGAAGCCATTGAAGTGATTGAAAAGCCAAATTTTGAGTTTGATTGGGCATAGAAATTCCTATTAATTCATTCATGCTAACATGTGACTCGGCATATAAAAAGAAAAACCTTAACGATGATGATCTCTGGACAAAACTAGCTCGCGAAACTTAAATTGGGGCAACAACACAAGTTCGCCTTCCATGCAGCCTATCCAGAGGAGTTCTAATGAGTTTACTCTTAAAACAACTATTTAATTTTTTCAAACTTCTGAATTCAGATACGGGAACCTATCAAATTGCGAGTGGTCTTACGATCGGAATGATTTTAGGTTTTTCCCCATTCCTCTCTCTTCAGACTTTCCTTGTTTTAATCGTCGTCTTCTTTTTCCGAATTCAAATCGGCGCCATGTTTATTTCAGCATTCTTTTTTAAATTCATCGCTTTTGCTGTCGACCCACTTGCAGATATTCTTGGAAGAGTCGTTTTAGAAGCGCCAGCCTTAAGATCAATCTGGGTAACCTTGTATAACATGCCGATTATTCCATTCACACGATTCAATAACTCTATTGTGATGGGATCCTTTCTTGTCGCATTGATCTTGGCTGCACCAGTTTTTCTTTTGTTCAAGAAATTTATCATCAGTTATCGCGCAACGGTTGTTGTCCGCTTTAAGCAAACTAAATTCTGGAAAGTCTTTACTGCGACGAAGTTTTACAACTGGTATCTTACTTACGACAAATTATACGGGGCCTAATATATGAAACAACATACTGGAATAAGAAAATTTATTCGTCTCGAAGCAGTATTGCCTATAACAATTATTGTTTTAATTTTTGTTCTCTATTTCAAATTCTTCTTCGATCTTCACATGCGAAAAGGACTCGAGTGGGGTCTTACTCGTGCATTAGGGGTAGAAGTCGACATAGAAGATTTTGAAACAAAGCTAGCTGATCTATCTCTTAAGATTAAAAAAGTAGAGATCACAGATTCGGTCAATCCGAAACAAAATGTCATTCAAATCGGTGAGATCAGATTTTCTGCACTCTGGGACGCAATACTTCGCGCAAAAATAGTCGTTAACGAAGCTGCAATAGAAAAAGTTGAATTCGGCGTTCCTCGAAAAACACCAGGATATGTTGCACCACCAGAACCAACCCAGCCAGGCCAAGACGGCGCAAGTGCAATTGATAAACTTAAAAACAAGTCTCTACAAGCTGTCGAAAACAAATATGACAACAACGTTTTAGGAGATGCAGCAAACTGGCTGGGCAACACCGACAAGGATCCACTCGAGGGTTTAAAAGCTGAAGTTCAGTCGAAAGCACTTATTGAAAGTTTTCAAAAAGAAGTTGCCGTAAAACAAAAGGCCTGGGACCAAAGACTCAAGACTCTTCCCCGCCCCGAGGATTTCGATGCTTTAGGAAAACGACTTTCACAAGTTAAAACATCGAACCACAAAGATGTTAACGAACTTGCCAAATCTCTGAAGGAGCTAGATCAGATTCTAAAGGAAGCTGACGAAAAATACAAAACTCTCGATTCCGCAAACAAAGACTTAAATGCTGATCTAAAAAAGATTGATCAAGACGTAAAACAAATTCAATCGCAAGTGCAGCAAGATATTAAAGACTTAGAAAAACATCTGAAAATTCCGAAGCTGGATTCCCAGTCGATTGCAAAAAGCATATTCGCACCCTACCTATCACCATATGAACAGAAATTTTTCCGTTACAAAGCAATGGCTGAAAAGTATCTTCCGCCTAATCTCGTGAAAAAGGGCTCAAATCAGCCAGACGAATCAATTCAACCACGACCACGCGCAAACGGCATGTCTTACGAATTTGGCCGACCAAGATCTTACCCTGCCGTCTGGATCAAACGAACGCGCATTTCATCTCAAGCCGGCCTATCTCCCTATTCTGGAAATATTGACGGCGAAATTCGCCACCTTTCAACTAATCAAATTTTAACCGGCGAACCTCTCGTGGCTGAGCTTAAGGGTGACTTTCCAGCTGCGAAATTAATGGGTCTTTACACGATGCTCAGTTTTGACAATCGAAAACAAGATAGCGTTGTAGATTTTAAATTCGATTTGAATTCATTTCCTGTTGAGGCTCCACGAGAGCTCATCAAGTCACCAGACGTTTCAATGGACTTACAGCGATCGAATGGTCGCCTAAATATTTCAACTCGTATCGAGGCTCTAAAGAATTATTCGATCGATTTGAAATCGACTTTAACTCAATTCGAATTTGGGGTTGAGGCAAAACAAAAGTTAGTAAAAGAAATTATCGATAATGCACTAAAAACCATTCCAGAAATCTTTATTACAGCGAAGGCAGATGGAACTTTTCCAAATTTTCCCCTGCAAATTGATTCAAATCTAGGCCGCGAACTTGGAAAAGCATTAGAGGCAGAACTTCGAGCGCAGGTAGAAAAAGCGAAAAAGGAACTTGAAGCTAGAGTCCAAGCTGAGATCAGTAAAAATAGAGAAGCTCTCGACAAACAAATTGCTGGCCTAAAAAACCAAGTCCAAGGAGAGATCGCAAAACTTCAGGGTCAAGCCGATGCACAGAAGAAATCCGCAGAGAGCAAGATCCAAGCAGCCAAAAAAGGCGAAGAAGACAAAGCTAAAAAGCAGCTAGCAAAAGAAGGCGAAAAAGTCCTTAAAAAGCTAAAAAAGAAGCTAAGTTTCTAAATTGAGCTATCAAACAAAATCAGTTTGCTGAAGTGAACCACATGACTTTAATCAATAGATTGTAACCGAACTTTTTATTCAGGTTTATTTTCTGCAGCCGATAAAGTTTTGAAGTATTCGGCTGTATCTTGTGA
>JANPPO010000055.1:0-1592 GCA_031428555.1 Bdellovibrionales bacterium
AGAGCGTTGGATGGGTTGGGAAAGAAAGCGCGGAAAGCTTCAAGAGTTTAATCACCTTCTTTTAGGTGCAGCGAACACTTCTTATTATCCATTCGGTGGACAAGATCTATCAGTTCCAAAAGATATTCGTTATGTGATTACACTTGATGCTGATACGAAGTTACCAAGATCGGCTGTTGCTCAATTGGTTGGAACGATGGCTCACCCGCTTAATCATCCAAAGTTCGATCCCGAAAAAGGTCGAGTAGTATCCGGCTATGGAATTTTACAACCTCGAATTACGCCATCACTCCCGAGCGAACATGAAAGTACAGTATTTAGAAAGCTTTCAACTGTACGATCAGGAATTGATCCTTATGCATCTGCTGTGTCGGATGTGTATCAGGATTTATTCGACGAAGGATCTTTCACTGGAAAAGGAATTTACGACCTAAAAGCTTTTGAAAAAGCTCTTAACGGCAGAATTCCAGAAAATGCAGTACTAAGCCATGATCTGCTCGAGGGAAACTTTGCGCGTTGTGGTTATTTAAGTGATGTAGATTTCTTTGAAGACTTTCCATCTCATACAGGTGTTGCGGCACTTAGAAATCATCGCTGGACCAGAGGTGACTGGCAGCTTCTCCCGTGGATTTTTGGTCGTCGTGGCAGAGCTATTTCGGCCATCAATCGTTGGAAGATGATTGATAACTTAAGAAGATCACTTGTCGCCCCTTCAAGCATTTTACTCTTTTTTGTTTCTCTTATCTTCTTAGGGTCAGATGCTTGGGCACTGCTTGCACTATTTCTTATTAACTTTCTAGCTCCTGCCTTAATTACTTTGTGGGCGGATTTGTGGCCACGAAGAAGAAATACTTCTTACTTCAGTCATCTTCTCTACTCTTTTGAAGAGCTTGGTGATGGCTTAGATCGATCTTTTATGTCCATAGCACTTCTACCAAAAAATGCCTGGGTATCGATCGATGCAATGGTCAGAGTCTTTTATCGGCTTGTTTTTAGTCGCAAGAAATTGCTCGAGTGGACAACTGCTGCGCAAGCAAAAGATTCAGCAAGTCTTGAGCTAGGTAGCTTCCTACATAGCATGCGCGGTGCAATCACATTGACTGCGCTTGGTACGATTCTGATTTTTTTAACTCAGAATGATTTGTTCTTTTATATCTCACCTTTGCTGATGCTGTGGCTGTCGAGCCCCGTGCTCGCTTATTTCTTTAGCCGACCCCCAACAGAAAGAATTATTAAGCCGGTTCAGCCTCAAGATATTTTACTATTTCAGGCAACAGGCCGAAGAATTTGGCGCTTCTTTGCAACATTCGTGAATGAAAGAGATAACTTTCTTCCACCAGATAACTTTCAAGAAGATCCAGTTCCCGTTATCGCTCACAGAAGCTCGCCGACAAATTTTGGCCTTTATTTACTTTCGGTTTTAGCTGCGCGTGATTTTGGTTGGATCGGCGCGATGGAAGTAATCGAAAGACTCGAGACAACTTTAAAAAGTCTTCTTCAACTTGAAAGATTCGAAGGCCATTTTTACAACTGGTACGATACTTCAGACCGCAGGCCTTTAGAGCCCAAATATATTTCTTCGGTTGATAATG
>JANPPO010000056.1:0-17987 GCA_031428555.1 Bdellovibrionales bacterium
GTAATATGAAAGCTTTAGGAAACATTCCGGCGTTTTTAAAACCTAAATTTTCGTACATTTTAACTGCCGGAAGATTTTGAGCCATAACATCCAACTCAATTATCTTTATTCCTGCAAACTGCTTCATATTTGAAATAAGGACTTCCATCAACTTCTTCCCAATTCCGACTCCGCGAATCTCAGGGTGTACAGATACACCTAATGCCGCCCGATGCTTGCGCTTAATGTCTCCGTAGCTTCGACCATTACAAAATCCAACGATGCGATTATTTGAATCGTAGGCTCCGATAATAACAGCAACGTCACTCTTTTCAGCATCCTCAAGCCATTTTACTTGTGACTCGATTGACTTTGCACGAAAAGACTCTGGAGTTGAAAGAATGTAGGGGCTGCTTGCTGCTATTTCAGCCATTGATTCCAAGATGATTTGTGCTTCATCAGACCTTGGTGTTCTGAACATATATTCAACACCCTTCTTATCTTTAATTCGAATCGGAGATTGAACCATATTACTTTAACCGCTTGATGCTTTCATTTAAAGCTAGCTCCGCCTGCTCAATTGCCACAGTAACAGCTTCCTTTGTTAATGGTTGTTTGAGCATCGGGGTAACGATAAGCCACCGCGTAGTCTGTTAACTCAAGACACGGTTTCAAAAGTTCTGAAAGATTTTTGTCCTTCAACTCAATTAATGCAACTAGGTCACCTATGTCATGAGATTTTGGCACCCTAATGGACTGAAAAACTAAATAAGCTTTAAGAGCTTTCTCTGATGCTTGCTGTGCATGAAATGCAGATAGAGCAAAGAACCGATCTCCCCTTTCAAGCAAGGCCTTTGCGCCGATCAAATCAGTGTTTGCCAGACCCAGCCAATCCTTAGCTAATTTTAGGTTAGCCAAGATCTAACTCCCGACCCAAATTAAGTGCAGTTTCAGGTACGGAGCTTAATTCATTTTTATATTCATCGAACTCTTGTTGATCGTAAACAAATACATCAGCAGAAACACCAGCAACTTCACGAACGACGGCACGTGCACGGCGCATATTTTCAATACGCGTTTTATTTGTCTTGCCGACCACTACAACAAAATCATAATCACTATCGGAATTAAAACTCCCAGTAATCTGCGAACCGAATAAAAAAACTCGCAAAGGATTAAATTCCTTTTTAAGTGCTTCTAAAATAAGGTTCACTTTTTGATTTGAGCTCACAAGATCATAAACTCCAAAATTCGAGGTGGTAGGGGGCGAGGGACTTGAACCCCCGATCCGCCGGTTATGAGCCGGCTGCTTTAACCAACTAAGCTAGCCCCCCAATAAAAGACTTAGTTCTAATTATATCAAAAACGGCAAAGGGCCAACATTCTCATAAGATGGGGCGTTGCGGCCAAGCTTTCCAAGGCAATTTCCATTAGAAGAAAATTTCGTTTACTTCCGCTGTGAGAGTTCTAACAAATATATGAGTAGTACTTGCTGTTTCTAGGTCTATCAAGTATTCGGTAAACGCAATTGCTCTACTTATCTCATCTTCTCCCTGGAGGTTTTCATGGTTCAAAAATTATTTTGTTTTTTATTGGCTGTTCTCTTCATCACTCCCCTACTTCAGGCGAAAGAGAAGATTAAAATTGGCTTTGTACTTTCGACTTTACAAGAAGAACGTTATCAAAAAGATCAAAAATATTTTGCCGAAGAGGCCGCTCGTCTAGGGTTCGAGGCTATCATGGTTTCTGCTGATAATAATCCTCAGACACAAACTGCTAAAGTCGAAAATCTGCTCTCAAAAGGTATTAAAGTTCTTGTCATTCAACCCGTAAATTCTCAAGCGGCCGCTAATCTTGTCACCATGGCGCACGCTGAAAAAGTACCCGTAGTAGCTTATGATCGCCTCATAATTGACTCTCCTGTTGATTTTTACGTAACTCAAGATTCGTTCAAAGTTGGCGTTCTGCAAGCCGAAGCTGCTGTTAAAGCGACTGGTGGAAAAGGTAACTACGTGATCTTGATGGGACAAGCGGGACATTCTGTTGCGAATGAAATCACTCGTGGTGTGAAATCCGTTTTGGCTAAAAATCCTGGAATCAAAATTGTTGTTGAAAAAAATCACGAGGGCTGGAGTTCTTCATTAGCGATGGCGACAGTTGAAAATGCCCTCACTCAATATAAGAATAAAGTTGATGCAATTATCGCCAATAATTCCGGAATGGCTCAAGGCGCTGTGCAAGCACTTGTCGAGCAAGGTCTTACTGGAAAAGTATTTGTGGCCGGTGCTGATGCTGATTTGGCAGCTATTAAAAACATAGCTTTGGGTCGTCAACAATTTGAAGTGTTAAAAGATATTTCGCCTTTAGCAAAGGGTTCGGCAGAGGTCGCTTTTAGATTAGCTGAAGGCAAAAAGCCTACTTCGACCTCAATGACACAAAATGGAAAGTTCAGCGTTCCAACTTTATCTACCGTTGTTTATGGAATTCAAAAAGACAATCTAGAAGAGCGTATTTACAAAACCGGCTTTCATACGAAAGAATCCGTGAGCGGAAAAGGTTTGTAAGCTTTTGGCTGAACTTGCGAGGCTGAGTAACGTCACAAAAGATTTTTCTGGTGTGAAGGCATTAGATGCAGTGAACTTGCGCCTTGAATCCAACGAAATATTGGCTTTAGTCGGCGAAAATGGTGCTGGAAAATCAACCCTTATGAAAATCCTGAGTGGGGTTTACCCGTCCGGATCGTTTACTGGGGAAATATTTATTGATGGAAAACCAACACATTTCACGTCGCCATTGGACGCAGAGAAATCTGGCATAGCAATCATTCACCAAGAACTTTCTAGTTTTCCACACTTAACTGTCGCAGAAAACATTTTTGTAGGCCACTGGCCGACTCGTTTTGGCTTGGTCGATTGGGCTCAATTAAATAAAAAAGCTTTACAGATTTTGAATCGAGTCGGCGCAAACTGCAAACCAACCGATATGATGGGAAATCTCAGCGTAGGAACTCAACAGATTATTGAAATTGCCAAAGCCTTATCCCGCGAAAGTCGCATTATAATATTGGATGAACCGACCTCGGCATTAACGCCGAAAGAAGTTAAAAGTCTTTTCCTTTTATTAAAAGAGCTCAAAAATTCTGGGCACGCTTTGGTTTATATAAGTCATAAAATGGAAGAAATCTATAATCTGACAGATCGGATTGTTGTTCTTCGCGATGGAAAAACTGTGCACACAGCTTTAACAAGCGAATTGCCAGAGGAAAAACTAATTAGCCACATGGTGGGACGAAGTTTAGATCGACTCTTTCCCCATTTCCCGACTCGAGAACTTGGAGATCAGGTTTTAAAAATTGAAAACTTTGCTGGAAAGAATAAAGCGGGAAAACATTTGTTTGGCCCTCTGTCCCTCAATTTAAGGCGTGGTGAAATTTTAGGTTTTGCTGGTCTACTAGGCGCAGGCCGCTCAGAGATTTTGCAAAGTTTGTTTGGTGACTTGAATATCGAAGTTCAAGGTAGTCTCAAGTTAAAAAATTCGACCGTTAAGGTTAAACATCCCCGCGAAGCCCTTCGCCATAATTTGGCATTTGTTGGTGAAGACCGAAAGCGTGACAGCTTATTACCAACAAGATCCCTCAATGAGAATGTTTCAATTGCTCGTCTTGCATCCAATTCGCTATTGAGATGGCTCAATAATTCCAAAGAGAAAAATACCTCTTCGATTTCGTTAGCTCAAATGAATACGAAGATGTCTAGCTTAGAGCAAAGTATTCAAGAACTGAGCGGCGGCAATCAGCAAAAAATTATCCTAGCCCGAGCTCTCCAGACTTCTCCTGAAATTATAATTTTAGATGAGCCCACTCGTGGAGTCGATGTCGGAGCCAAATACGAAATCTATGAAATTATTTTTAAGCTTGTTCAACAAGGGAAATCACTACTTTTAGTCAGTTCAGATCTACCAGAATTAATGGCACTCAGCGACCGCATAGTTGTTATTAGCGAAGGCTTCATGACTGCCGAATTTAATCGATCTGAATTCTCTGAAACCGAAATAATGAAAATGGCCATTAAAAAAGTGGCGCGGGAAATATCATGAACATAGAAATGACTCGAAATTACTTAAGACGAAATGGTGTTTGGATTGGATTTTTAATCCTTGTTTTTGTCATGAGCATCGCCACAAACGGTGATTTTTTATCAGCTCGAAACTTAACTAATCTTTTAAGACAAGCTAGTTTAAATGGAATTCTTGCTGCAGGCATGACTTTAGTTATTTTAATTGGCGGAATTGATTTGTCAGTCGGTAGTGTCGCTGCCTTGGCTGGAATTTTTGCTGGTATTTCGCAAGTTCACTGGGGCTGGGCTGGCGCTGGCACCTCTGGTGCCTTTGCAAGTTTTTTCCTCGCTGTTGGAGTTGGTCTTTTTTCCGGTTTTGTCACAGGAGCCTTGCTTGCAATCTTAAGAATTGCGCCTTTTGTTATTACTCTGGGTGCAATGGTAATAGCTCGTGGACTCGCACTGATTTTTTCCAATGGTGCCAGTATTTCCCCGATGGGTGAAAATCTAATCCCTATCGCGACAGAATATTTATCACTCACCCTTTCTGCAGCCTTTATTATCGTTTTCATGTCGCTCTTTATTTGGGGCAATCGAAAGCAATTAATTGAAGCTCTTTTTCCAATTCTAACTTTCGGTCTTTTTTCATACTCATTTTTGGCTTATCGCGGATTTCCGATTTTAGTTTTGTTTATGGTCGCAGCTATGGGTTTGGTTGCATTTCTCTTAAGTCAGACGAGCTTCGGAAGATCAGTCTATTCGATTGGGTCTAATGAAAAAGCGTCGCAATGGGCTGGAGTGCCCGTGCGTCGCGTGACTTGGATTGTTTATTCTTTGATGGGCTTGTTTGCTGGTATTACTGGCGTTCTTTTAAGCTCGAGATTGAATGGTGCGGATCCCAATGCAGGGCAGCTTTTTGAGCTGGATGCAATTGCAGCTGTTGTCATTGGAGGAACAAGTTTAAAGGGCGGTGTCGGTACAATAATGGGGACCTTAATTGGAACTCTTGTTATTGCTACTTTGAATAATGGAATGGATTTGCTAAGCGTTCCAAGTTTTTATCAAATGGTATTTAAAGGAATTATTATTATCGTAGCCGTGTCCGTCGACAAGGGACAGCGTCAAACGATCTAAAGATATTCAGCGAAGCATAAATTCAAAATTATTTGAATTGAAACATCTCGAAATTTCACATACTTTTCCTGCAGAGGAAAACAAAATGAAAATATTCAACTTTAAGATTCGGATCTGCGCTCACTATTTTTTGGTCGCAATTTTTAGCATTCTCTTCTGTGGGAACGTCCATGGTTCTCCAACAAAAGATGAATGTACTTTTATCCGCGATCTGATCACTGCTGTTCCGGATAGCGGTGGCGAAGTTACGATTCCTGCAGGGTCTTATACTTGCAATTCTCCAATAGTTTTAGACAAAAACAATCTTCGGCTTCGTGGCCAAGGTGAAGTTACATTAAAATTGGGCAAAAATATCAATGCACCCGTTATCGTGATGGGAGATATCATCACACCACCTAAGCCTCTGATGGGAATTGAAGTCAGAAACTTAAAAATTGATGGCAATCGGCTTCAGCAGAGAATGGAATGCTGGGGTGGACCATGCGATTCGGGTGGAACAAGTTTTATTCGCAACAATGGAATTACAGTTAGAGCGGTCACTAAGGGGAAAATTCAAGACGTTTTTATCACCAGTGCCAGATCAGGCGGGGTAGTTACTGAAAAGTTATGCTACGATCTTGAGGTTGAAAATTTAACTGCTGTTGATAACCAATTTGATGGTTTTGCTGGTTATGAAACAACTGGGGCAAAGTTAAATAATATGAATTTAAACAAAAATCTGGCCGCGGGGATTTCAATTGATATTCGATTTCACGGAAACATTATCAGAAATTCTAAAATTGATCGAAATGGTGATGTTGGAATTTTCATGAGATATTCAAATTCAAATCTTTTTGAAAATGTCGAAATTTCGAACAGTGGAAACCATGGAATTTATTTAGCAGAAACTGAAGAGTCCGGTACTTGCCCAATCAATAATGAATTTTTTAATTTAAAGGTGTCCAAGTCCAATGGTTTCGGATTTCATCTCAATAATAGTTGTGAAGGAAATCGATTGTCAGGAAGAGCCGCGTTTATACAAAACCGAGACGGTTGTATTTTTCGGGGCGGACAAGCCAAACTTAAAATTGACGGTCAACTCATCTGCGAAAATTGAGGTTTTTTGTGATTCGATTATTTTTTAGTACTCTTATTCTTGTGCAGCTTACACTTTCTTTTGCTAGCGCAGCTTCGCGCTCTGTTAAAATCCAAGAAAACCATTTGGTAATCGACGGACAGAAACAGCCTCAACTTTACGGAGCCGAATTGCAGTATTTCCGTTTGCGTGGCGGCTACGGTCCTAATATTCCACGCGAAACTGTTTTAGCCTTGTGGAACAAGGCATTGGATCACTTTGTAGAAGCCAAGATGAACGCTATTAGCTTCTACATTCCTTGGGATTTTCACGAGTACGCCGAAGGTCAATTCGATTTTACCGGAACAGCAGATCAAGACGGAGATGGAAAACCGGATTATCCCTCAAGAGATCTTAAGACTTTCTTTAAGCTGATAAAAGATCGCGGCATCACTCGAATCATGGTTCGACCAGGGCCCTACATAAATGCTGAATGGGGATTTTTAGGCTTTGGCGCGATTCCTGAATGGTTTCACAACAAGTATCCAGATAGCCATATGCAAAATGCTGTAGGTAAAGTCGCTAAGCTTTATGATTATCACAATCCGGATCTCCTTCGCCACACCGAACTGTGGTTTAAAGCGCTTCATAAGCAAGTTTTAAAAGAACATATGGGTCCCAAAAAACCGATTGTTTTTTTACAACTCGATAACGAAACTAATTTTCAGTGGCAAACAATTTACAACCTCGATTACAGCCCGAATACACTGGCCCGCTACCAGGAATTTTTAAAAAAGACTTATGGAAAAATTGAAACCTTAAATCAAAGTCATGGCCGCATTTGGGAACGCTGGACTCAGATTCAAGCCCCAACTCATGTCGGTCGAAACATAAAAGAAGACCAGGATTGGTACCGTTTTGCTGATGATTCAATCTTTACATATTTGATCAAGATCAGAAATATCTGGAAGAAACTTGGCATCGAAGAACCTGAAGTTCTTATGACTCTAGCTGAAAGTTACAATGCTCCGGCTAACGGAATCTTGCCGCATTATATTTTTCGAAATGCGCCTCTAAAAACAGGCCTCATGACAGTGAATTTGTACCCTAAAACGACTGAAGGTCCTACTCGCCCACTTTTTGATTTTCCATTCAAGGCCGATTTAGATGTTAAGTCGGCCGATGAAGCGAGTGACTCTTATCTAGGTTCTCGTCAAGAGTGGGTATTGGGCCCTGAAATTCAGGGGGGTTGGTGGCGCGGAATTAATGTAACGCCCGAAGCTCGGCTTCAAACTTATTTGACGGTTATTGGTCATGGTATGAAGGCCGTATTTGTTTACTACTTCAATGAAGGACAGAACTGGGATGCCGAGTGGGCCCATAATCAAGTCAAACCCATTTTTGAAAAATTAAGACGCGAACGAGGACTTGAAAAAAAATCACCGGAAGAATTAAACGAAGCATTTTGGCAGGAACTTCAGATACGCTCTGATCGCAGTATCATAACCGGCCTCGATGTAAGAAAAGCCATAAAGCTAGGTCAGCACGGAGACGATGATCTATTCTTTGATGCTCCTTTAGACAAAAATGCCAATCCTGGAGTTCATTTTCAGCAGCTTAAAATGATCGGTGAACGCGTAATCCATCCTTATGAAAAGTTTTTAGCACGCTCTTTGGCTGTCGTAGATGACGTTGCTATTATTAAAGACAATGCATCTCATGTCCCAAGTCCTGATTCGAAAATTTCTTCCGTAGAAGCTAGTGCTGATTGGAACGGGGGACTATTAGGACTTCTTTTAAACTCGAATATAAATCCACAGATTCTATTTTCAGATATTTCTCCAAACAATAGTTATCGAAACGTTCGCGTGCTTTTCCATCTCGATACCGGAGTAAATGCAGCCGAAACCACCAAAGTATTAAAAGAATCATCGAAGCAAGGGAAGACTATTATAAATTATTTAGCTGATGATATCGCTAAAAATTTAGGTTTTGGGATGCCTTCAAAAAAAATAATAAACACTACAAATAATAAGACAGCTCTTGTTTTTCATTTAGATTCAAAAAATCAGCTTGTTTCGAAAAGTGATTCTGCTTCAAAAAGTTTAGAAGTTTTTTCTTCAGATCCAATTTATTCTTATGATTTGGGTTCAAGCGAAAATAAAAATTGTGAAGGGATTCTATACTACCAGAAGCAAATTGTTGGTTACCGATGCAAAATAGGAAACAGTTTCTTTGTTCAAATTGGAGCGCTCCTGTTCAAAGACTTTAATTCGATTTACTATTCGGATATATCGGATGCATCTCAACAAAGAATCTTTATTGAATCTTTAGCCGGCGATGTGAAATCGCAATTGAAGTTTTCCGACAATCAAAAACTGACAGTCGCTTTTGCAAGGAAGGATCCAAAAAAAGAAGTCGTTTGGATCACCGTTAAGACCGGCTCTAAAGAGAAGCAAAACTTAAACTTGATGGTTAGCCAAAAACTTCTTAAGACATTAGTAAAGCCTACGGCTAAAGAAGCTGAATTATACAAACGTCAATTTACGGTAACTGATCTAATCGAGAATAAAAAACAGACTGTTTCGGGTGCTGATCTTGTAAAAAAAGGGCTTGAGGTCAGTTTAAAACCTCACGGAAGCACAGTTTTTATTATTCAGAAATAGCTTTACTCAAATCTCAAGGCGTCAATAGGGTTTAACTTTGACGCTTTTTTAGCAGGGTAAATTCCAAAGATCATTCCAATAGCGGCTGAAAAAGAGAAAGATAAAAGAACAGAAGTTAACGAAATAGATGTCGCCCAGCCAATCGTCATTGATAAAATAGTCGTGATCATTCCGCCCAGAACGATCCCGGCAATGCCGCCAATTGCACTGACGACGATAGATTCAACCAAGAATTGCATTTGAATATCTTTCTTTCGCGCGCCAACGGCTTTTCGAAGTCCAATTTCTTTAGTTCTCTCGCTTACCGAAACCAACATAATGTTCATAATTCCGATACCACCCACTAAAAGGGATATGGCTGCGATTACTGCTAATAATGTTGCCATTGTTTCATTACTTTCAGACATTGCGGCTTTGATGTCTGCCATGTTTCGCAACACAAATGCATCATGTCTTACTGAGGGAGGAACTTTTTTTCTCTTATACATAATTTCAAGCGCGGCCTCTTCAACTTCAGGCATGTTATTGGCATCATTAACTTCAATTTCAATTGCATCGACAAAAGCCCGCCCATGAAGCCTGTGCATAAAAGTTAAAACTGGTATTGCAACCACATCATCTTGATCCTGCCAACCATTCGTACCTTTTTCGGGCATAACTCCAATTACTAAAAATCCGATTTTATTAATCCGAACAGTTTCACCGATAGGACTATTATTCGCAAAGAGCTCCTTTGCAACCGTACTTCCTAAAACGACTACTCGTGCACGCTTCTTATTATCTTCGTCTGTAAAATAGCGACCAATCTCGGGTTGGGATGCATGCATCCGCGCATAGGAGGAATCGACACCTAAAACTTGAGTGTGCCAATTTTGACCTAGGTAAGTGACTTCACCTTTCCCATTCACTCGAGTCGAAGTTTCCTTAACGGCTGGAATTTGTTCTTTTAGAGCTTCGGAATCTTCATGGGTTAGCCGAGTGCTTACACCAGAATCTTGAACTACACCGCCAACACGTGTGGCCCCGGTACGGAGCACAAATAAGTTTGAGCCTAAAGCCGCCATCTGACTTTCAATCGCTTTTTGGGCTCCATTTCCAATTGCAAGCATAGCTATAACTGCTGCAACGCCAATGGAAATTCCTAACATAGATAAGCAAGTCCTAACTTTATTCGCTATGAGGGCCTTAAATCCTTGCTTAAAATGCTCTACGATTTCCGCCCACGAGCCTACAGAAATAACAGTCGTGTTTGGGAGTTCAGGAATTTTTTTGAAATCTGAAATTTCAGCTGGAATTTTTCTAACGTCGCTTTGAACAACTCCATCTCGCATTCTTATCAAACGCTTAGCCTGCTGGCCAATTTCCTCTTCGTGAGTTACAATAACAATTGTTATCCCTTGAGAGTTGAGTTCATGGAGAATCGCCATAACTTCTTTAGAACTAGCGCTATCTAAGTTGCCTGTCGGCTCGTCCGCCAAAATCATTTTAGGTTTATTAACTAAAGCTCGTGCAATGGCGACCCGTTGCTGTTGGCCACCAGAAAGCGCATTTGGTCGATGATCAAGGCGCAGGGCAAGGCCCATTTTTTCTAATAACGAGCTTGTAAAATTTTGAGCAAAAATCTTTTTCGAGTACAATAGAGGTAGCCCGACATTTTCGACAGCCGTCATCCTTGGCAAAAGATTAAACTGCTGAAATATGAAACCAATTTCTTCTCGCCTTAAAACAGCTAGCTCATCTTCACTCAACTGGGAAACTTCACGTCCATTAAGCTGATAAGATCCTGCATTCGGCACATCAAGAAGACCTATAATATGTGTCAGAGTTGATTTTCCTGATCCGGATGGGCCCATAATGGCAAGAAATTCGCCGTCTTCGATTACTAAACTCACATCATTAAGCGCCTTAACGACGTTTTCGCCCATCGTATAAGTTTTAAAAATGTTCGTAATCTTGATCATTGAATTATCTTCTGTTTCTGCCGCTTGGTCCACTACTTGAACCCTGACCAAATGGAGAACCTGTGCTTTTATTCTTCTTTGCGGAAATGACCTGTTCTAACAAAATGATTTGGTTTTCAACCAGGCCCGATAAAACTTCAGTATTTTTGCCATCCGAAATTCCGATTTCAATTTCTTTTTCGATTGGGTCGCCATCTTCATCACGAATAAATACTGATGATTTGCCATCTTGATGGCGAATCGTTGCCGACGGAATTAACAATACATCTTTTTTTTCCGTTACTAAAAACTCGACATTAGCGGTCATTCCACTTCGCAGGAAATCAGGAGTATCAATAGGCAAAACATCTACTACATAAGTCGTCACATTATTTACTGGTTTTGCGTCAAACGCAATTTGGTCAACCCGTGCTTCGAACTTTTGCTCCGAGTATGCATCCACAACTAGTTCAGCTAATTGTCCCACTTTTATTTGGGCAATATCAGTTTCATCGACTTCCGCCCTAACTGTTAATCGATCAGACATAATCAAGATCGCATCCCCGCTACTAAAGGTTTGGCCTGATTCAATTTTGCGCAAAATAATAGTCCCATTAATAGGAGCAAAAACTGGAGTTGGACGATACATTCCTTCCCATCGTTTTAATTCTGTTGAACCTTTCGCTCGAGCAGCATCAATGACTGCGGCCCGTTCTGTTGAACTCATCCATGCTAGAATTTGACCTTTTTTGACTATGTCTCCCTCTTTAACTAAAATTTCATCCGCTCTTCCAGCTATTGGAGGTTTAATTTCTAATCTATTTTCTGGGTCCGCCTTACCGGTAGCCTGAATAACAATTCTTATGTTGCCTCTCTCGACATTAGATTCTAGAAAAATCGTCTTTGATCCATTTCGAGAGTGCCAAGCATAGCCCATTATGAAACAAGTCATTACGATGACCGAAACTAAAATAAGTTTATTTTTCATCATGGCCTGACCCCTCGGCCTAAAGCTTGAAGCCAGGCTGCCTCTGCCAATACGCGGTCTCTATAGCTCTGTAAATAGTTTTTTTGTCTAGCAATCAAGTCATTTTCAATCTGATCCCAATCATCAAAAGACAAGAGTCCATTATTGTACTTACTTTTTGCTATTTCAGATCGAGTCACTGCGGCTTGCCTATAGCTCTCATCAACTTTTAATTTCTCAGCTGCTTCCACCCAAGTGTAATAAGCTTGTCTTAATTTTACTAATAATTGTCGGTCAACACTTGAACGGTTGAACTCTGAAGCCATCCAATTCTGCGATGAACTTTTCGTGTTATAATAATCGCGACCACCATTGAAGATTGGAATATTAAGCGTCAATGCTACACTCCAACTACTATCTCCTCTGGGAAAAAAGATAGAATCTTGCCTTCCACTAGCCGCAGATAAATTAAGTGAGGGGTAGAATCCCGACTGCGCAATTTTAAATCCTGCATAAGAAGCTTCGGCCTGTGCAACAACTTGTTTATGATCAAACGTTTGAGTTGCTAACGATTTGAAGTCTGGGGCGATGTGAGGAGGTGCGGTAATCGGAATTTCACCAACGACTCCATAGGGTTTTTCATTATCAATGCCCAATGACCGATCCAATTGTAGTTTAACGACCGCGCGATTGTTTTCAGCTTGTAATACTTCGAACTTAGCTTGGCTTAAATTAGCTCGGGATAATAGAACTGATCCCTTGTTTTCTCGGCCACTTTCAAAACGCAAAGTGACCATTTTCAAATTATCTTCACGTCTTCTCACAATATCTTTTGTGAGAGCTATAAACTGACTAGCAAATACTAGATTCTCGAAATTAGATTTTAATTCGAAAGCAATTCGGGCTGCAGTTAATTGTAAATTTGCATCCGACACACGGGTATTGGCCTGGGCTTGATTTAATCTCTCTAATGTTACAAATCCAGAAAACAAATTTTGAGATAAATTAAGAGAAGCAGTGTAATTTTCATTGGGATCCGTGTCCTCATTTAGCAATCCTGACTGACTTCCACTTAGGGAAGCCGATAGCTCAGGTAGATATCCACTTCGCAATGACTTTTCTGTAAATTTCAAGGCCCGTAAATTGGCCTCGGCTGCTTGTAGATCTGAATTATTCTGAACCGCTAAATCAACGGCCTTATTCCAAGTTAGAACCTCTTCTGCCCGAGAGGCTATGACAACAAGAGAGAAAATAAAAATTAAAATTTTCATTAAGAAAAACTTCTTCTGCAAAACATGTGGCTACTTATATAAAATTATTTATTGAGTTGCAAGAGCTTGAACTCTACATTGCCAATACAAGTATGCAAATTTATTGGAATTTCCCAAAACTTTTTCAAGGCAATTATGCGGTAACTTCAGGAACCAAGCAAGGCTTGGTTCCTTCTAAAAAACTTAAGAATCTACGAAGGTCTTTAGTTTATTGCTGCGGCTTGGGTGCCGAAGCTTGCGCAATGCTTTTGCTTCGATCTGACGAATACGTTCACGAGTCACGTTAAAGTCTTGTCCCACTTCTTCTAAAGTGTGATCTGATTCTTCACCGATACCGAAACGCATACGAAGAACTTTTTCTTCTCTTGGAGTCAAAGTTGATAGGACTCTTCGAGTTTGTTCAGCCAAGTTGAGGTTAACGATCGCCTCAGAAGGATTGATAACTTTTTTGTCTTCAATGAAATCCCCTAAGTGTGAATCTTCTTCTTCACCCACTGGCGTCTCGAGAGAAATCGGTTCTTTCGCAATCTTTAAAACTTTTCGAACTTTTTCAACTGGCATATCCATCTTTGCCGCGATCTCTTCAGGATTAGGTTCACGACCTAATTCTTGAATCAGATAACGGTTCGTACGAGCCAATTTATTAATTGTTTCGATCATGTGAACTGGAATACGGATTGTGCGGGCCTGATCGGCGATAGCACGCGTGATCGCCTGACGAATCCACCATGTCGCATAAGTAGAAAACTTGTAACCACGACGATATTCGAACTTATCAACGGCTTTCATCAAACCGATGTTACCTTCCTGGATGAGATCCAAGAATTGAAGTCCACGATTCGTGTACTTCTTAGCAATCGAAACCACGAGACGTAAGTTTGCTTCAACGAGTTCAGATTTTGCAGCGTCTGCTTCTCTTTCACCCTTCCAAATCGCAGTGTAAGTATCCTGGATCCAACGGAAGTTCATTTCAGTTTCAGCAGACAAACGCTCTAAACGTCGCTGAGCTTCATGAGCTTGCACAACGTAAGATCTGAATTTGTTGTACGAAAGACCTGTGTCCTTCGTCATTTTAGTCATTTCTTTTTCGTTTGATTCAATCAGCTTTAATTTTTCAGCTAAGTGAGTGATGTCTTTTGAATAAGTTCTGTTCACGCCATCTTTGATTCTGTTTCTCAAAGTGGACATACGGTTTACAAGGTTTTTGAACTTAATCACAACTCGGTTAATCGTCTTACGATTAAAGTTAATGCTTTCGAAATTTCCCATCAACACTTCGTTATATACACGAAGGTCTACAAGAGTTTTTTCGCGAGTTGGTTGATTGATGTCTTCGCGACGTAAAACTTCGAAATACTTTTTAGTGTCATCTTGGTATTTACGAACGTGACCGATCAATTCATGAATCTTATCGATATATTCTTTTTCGTCATACTGAGTATCTTCGTCTTCAAGACCACGAAAGATTGCCTTAACTTTGATACGGCCATCATCTAAGCGCTTACCTAAGTTAATAATTTCCCAAGTTCCAAGTGGAGACATCAAGATAGCGCGAACGATTTCTCGCTCACCTTTTTCGATACGACGAGCAATTTCAACTTCGCCTTCTCTTGTAAGAAGAGAAACCGAACCCATTTTTCTTAAGTATAATCGGACAGGGTCATTACCCTTTACGTCTTCAGCTTCAGCTTTTTCATCTTCATCAGCTTCGTCTTCTTCTTTATCAGCATCAGCTAAGAAAGTGTCGCCATCTTCATCTGATTTATTTGGATCGATCGGTTCTTTGATTACAACGCTGTTATTTTCCAAACCATGCATGAACAAATCAAGCACGCTTGCTGCTGTAATTTCTGGAGGTAACAGCTCATTGATCTCTTCGATCGTAAGCGCAGTTTTTTCTTTCGCAAGTTTGATAAACTTTTGAATCTCTTCTTTAACGAGAATCTCTTGCTCTGCAATTGTGAGAGCTTTTGTGGGTTCTTTTGCGTTCGGATTCTGACTGTTCATAGTGCCCCTTAAACTTTACCCTGGTTGAGATCGCGAATTTCATCCTGAAGGCGCTTCATTTTTTCCATTGTATCTGCTTGGGGTTTGTCTTTCATTTCGAGAGCCAATTTTTTAAGTTGGTCTTTCAATCCGCTTTCCCTTACACGTGTAATACAATCTTTCAGTAACTGAGTTTCTTTTTCAAAATCTTCGTCACTCATTACTTCATCACCTGTCGCACTAAAATTTGTTTTGCCTTCAGCAGTTTGACCTGCATGAGTTCCAGCGCTGTTAAACGCTTTTCCTCCAGCAAAAGAATTCTCTTCATGAGAAATCCCGGAAAAAGCTGTGCTCTGAATTTTCAAAGATTGGTTTAAAGACCGATCAGTAAAAAACAAAACTTCAGGTTGATCCACTTTAGTAACGAGCAGACTGAGTAATTTATCAAATTTATCAGGCACTTGTCTATACAAGTCCTCAGCTATTTTAAAGACACTTCGAACCCCCGGATGGGTCATAAAGTTTTCTGCTTTTGAGTCTAGAAATATTTGGAAATTGGCACGAGATTTGATCGAGAGTGAAAGTAACATTTTGTCCAAATGAGTAGCGCTTTTTAACTCAATTTCACTTTTTTCAACCAAAATTTCAGGCATAGCTTTTGCTTCATCACCGCTACTAGCAAGGTTTCCAGGCTGACGACTGGAAATTTCGCCCACCGCTTGGGGTCTTTTGAGTAATTGCGTGCGTCCACCTAGAGCTTCTACTAACCAAGGAATTCCCACTTGCATGAGTGCAGCCATCTCTTGAACGTATAATTTTTTCAGACGGTCATCAGCAATTTGAGCGAATAATGGCCGAACGCGGTCTGCTAACTGCACTTTTTGCTGCGCCTCGCCTTTGTAATTAACCATCCACTGCTCCAGTACGATTCGAAATAAATCCTGCGATTTCTTAATTTCTGCGTGCAAAGTTTGCGCCCCATGAGCTTTTACAAAGTCATCGGGATCTTGCTCGTCTGGTAATATGAGACCTCTTGGATAAAGTCCCTGGGAAAGTAAGATTGGCAAAGACCGCTCTGCAGCGGCACGCCCAGCAGAGTCTCCATCGAGGAGCATCAGCACATGAGGCGTCATTCGCTTTATCATCTTACAGTGATCAGCGGTCATCGCCGTACCCATAATGGCAACGATGTTTTTAACACCAGCCTGATAAAGCGCAACGGCATCCATGTAGCCTTCAACAATAATAACTAAATCTTCTGAGCGGATATATTTTGCAGTTTCATTTAATGCATAAAGAGTTTTGCTCTTAGAAAAAACGGGAGTCTCTGGCGAATTTAAATATTTTGGTTGGCCATCAAAAATAATTCGGCCACCGAAAGCAATCGGTTCACCTAAATGATTAAAAATTGGAAACATCAATCTATCGCGAAACAGATCGAAGTAACCACCACCCTGCTTTGGTTTGATGAGCTGCGCTTCTTCCGCAGTCTTCATCGAAATACCTTTGGAGCTTAAATACTGAACAAGGCCGTCCCAATCAGTTGGTGCATAACCAATATGAAAAGTTTCGATAAGAGAATGATCAAGTGAACGCTTTTTTAAGTAATCGCGCACCTGATGATGCGGAGGTAATTTTTGAAGTGTCTCTTTGAAAAAAGTAAGGGCCCAGCGATTTGCTTGCTGAATTTGTTTTCTTTTATCTTTTTTGATTTCTTCCTGATCTTGAGATGCTTGAGATGCAGGAGCTGGCAACGCAATCGACGCACGATCAGCTAAATATTCGACTGCCTCTGGAAAACTCATGCCTTGATAATCACGTAAGAATGAAAAAACATTTCCAGATTTTCCACAGCCGAAACAATGATAAACTTGCTTCGTATCAGATACCGAAAAACTTGCCGTTCTCTCTGCATGAGATGGAAATGGGCATCGACCCATAAGGCCCGACCCAGATCTTTTCAGCTGAGTAAATTGGGAAATAATATCAACGAGATTTGAACTCTCGATGACCTTTTCAATAAATTCCTGAGGAAAACGCATTTAACTCAATTTCGATCTAACGAGTTCACTTACTAATTTGTTATCAGCAGCGCCACCCGATTTAGCTAAAACTTCTTTCATCACAGGGCCCATGTCTTTTACAGATTTTGCACCTGTAGACGCGATCACTTCGGCAACAAGTTTTTCAACTTGTTCTTTAGACATTTGCGCAGGCAAGTAAGTTTCTAAAATTTTTAATTCGGCAGCTTCTTGATCAACCAAGTCTTGGCGATTTCCAGCTTTGTATTGCTCGATAGATTCTTTTCTTTGTTTTACTAACTTTTTGATCACGCCCATTGATTCGTCATCTGTCATAGGGTTGGGGCGAAGTTCAATTTCACGATTTTTAATTGCAGACTGAAGAAATCGCAAAGTATTTAGCTTTACGCTGTCTTTGGCTCTCATTGCGTCTTTAATTTCGTTCATTATTTTTGGGAGAATTTCCATGGCACTGTCTCCTTTGAGGCTAATGTATGTTGGCTTGAAGCCTTAATGTTCATTTTTGCTCTTAAGTTTTAGTGAATCTTAAAAAACAAAAGGACCTCATGAGTTTTTACATTCATGAAGTCCTTTAAAATTGCTTATAAAAAATTACTCTCCGAAACGGCGTGCTTTTTTAGTTGCGCGTTTGCGGGCAGCGATAGATTTTTTCTTCAAGCGTACGCTTGGTTTTTCAAAATGCTCACGCTTTTTGACTTCAGAAAGAATCCCAGCTTTTTCGCAGGACTTTTTAAAACGTCTGAATGCTCCTTCGAAGCTTTCAGAGTCTTTAACTCTTGTAAATGCCACTATAATCACCCGCCTCTCACGTTGTGGCTGGAAGGAATGGAAATCGAATGACATGGAATAACAAACTATGTAGATACTCTTCAACATAAACTTGGATAATGAAT
>JANPPO010000057.1:0-1687 GCA_031428555.1 Bdellovibrionales bacterium
CACTCGTTAGAAACCAGTCAACAGTCTCTGAAGAAGTTGAAGGGTTACTTAAACTAATGGTGAAAGTAGCTGAAGTTCCCTCGAGTAAACTAACGTTACTGACTGAAAATCCCATGACGCCAAAATCGGACGACAAAGCCTCAACTTTTGGAGTTGTATCGGTACAGCCGCTAGACGCAAATAGCGCAAGCAAAACCGCAGAAGTGTAAACGTACTGTTTAAGAGTGAAACTTCTCACAGTTATATATCGGCACCTTAGTCGTGATCATTGAGCCAAACTGTCTCGTCCTGATACACTTGTCGCTGCGCTTTGAATAATTGTTCACGTTCGTCTAATATTGAAGCGTAAGGGGTAGCAAATTGGACCAAACTTCAATTAAAACATTAAATTATCTTTAAAAGCGAGTGCAAGGAGTGGCTTTTTGTTTTGATTCAGGTGATACTCGACGCCTCTATGGGCTTAGCTTTCAAACACTTTCTACCTTCACTTTATCAGCAGATTTTACCTTCTGATATTTTGAGCATGGACATTAGTGAAACGAAAGCGACCTGCAACGCCTGCATCAAGGTGCCCAAATACGATGAGAAATTAAAGTGTTGTACCTTTCATCCGTTCTTACCCAATTATTTGATTGGCCAAATTCTATTAGACCAGAAAAAAACTCCAACGTTCATTACTGACACCTTAAAAAGTAAGATAGTTAAACGCCATTATGCTTTGCCCTTAGGAATTGTGGCGCCAGTTAGTTACCAAGTCGAATTTAACGAACTCAAAGCCAAGCAATTCGGAAAGCGGGAAGATTGGCTTTGTCCGTACTACGATAAAAATTTAAGTCAGTGCGGTGTCTGGAGAAATCGGGGATCCGTTTGTACAAGCTTCTACTGCGATAGTTCTCAAGGTTCAAAAGGTAAGAACTTTTGGAAGGTCGCACTGAATTATCTTTCCTACGTCGAGATGGTTTTGTGTGAAGAGGCTCTGGTCCATATGGATTTCTCGCCTCGTCAGGTGTCAGACTTGCTTGGTTACATTAACCGAACAGAAGGCTCAGCCGTTGAACTCAAAAGCAATTCAATGAGCAAAAACTTAACGAAAAGTCTTTGGAATGGCTACTTTGATGACCAGGAAGCCTTTTATATAAAAACCTTGGAAGTTGTGAAAAGCTTCGATAAAAAGCAGATGGAAGAATCAATGGGTGATTTGGGATATAACCTAACTGCCCAAATCGTGAAGGCGGGTGGGATATGGAAAATTTAATTTTGCTGACGCCCGACTTAAGAAAAAAGAAATTGGTCGAAGATTGGGCGGGGATTGCGACGTGGGAAGATCGATATAAAAAATTAATCGATCTTGGAAAAGCGATGCCGCCACTTCCAGAAGAATTAAAAACCGAAGAAAATAAAGTGCGCGGATGTCAGTCTCAGGTCTGGATCAAGACTGAAAAAAAGCCTAATGGTCTTGTCACATTCCGCGGAGACAGCGATGCTTTGATCGTCAAAGGACTCGTAGCACTTGTGACGGGAATTTATTCAGATAGCAAACCAGAAGACATTTTAAAAACTCCACCAGATTTTGTGAAGTCACTTGGTTTTGAAACTCACTTAAGCCCCAGCCGCACAAACGGCCTCTACTCTATGATTAAACGAATCATGATGGACTCCTTCGTCCTCAAATAAAAAAAGGTGACAG
>JANPPO010000058.1:0-2518 GCA_031428555.1 Bdellovibrionales bacterium
AACTTTGCACCACGTTTATCAGGCTTTGAAAGCTCATCAACTTTATCGTCGGGATGTTGAATACATGGTGATGAATAATGAAGTTGTGATCGTGGATGAATTTACGGGCCGACTTATGCCGGGCCGCCGCTGGAGCGATGGTCTTCACCAAGCTATCGAAGCTAAAGAAGGCGTTGAAGTTAAAAATGAAAATCAAACACTAGCATCGATTACTTTTCAGAATTATTTCAAAATGTATTCAAAGATGTCTGGAATGACGGGTACTGCTGACACTGAAGCAGTCGAGTTCCGAAAGATCTATAATCTTGAAGTCAGCGTTATTCCGACGAATAAGCCGATCCAAAGAAAAGACATCGATGACGTCGTTTACAAAGATCAAAACGCAAAATACAAAGCAATTGTTCAGGACGTAAAATCCAGAGTCGATCGCGGTCAGCCGATTTTGATCGGTACCGTTAGTATTGAAAAGTCAGAAATACTGAGCTCTTATTTGAAAAAAGAAGGAATTCGCCACGACGTTTTGAATGCAAAAGCTCACGAACGGGAAGCTGATATCGTTGCGCAAGCGGGCCGTAAAGGTGCAATTACAATTGCGACGAATATGGCAGGTCGTGGAACTGATATCGTGTTGGGCGGAAATGCTGAAATCATGGCTAAGAAATCAACTGGCCAAGAAGAAGGCACTGAATTTCTTGAAGCACATGAAAAGTTTAAGAAAATTTTTGATACTGAACGTCCTCAAGTTGTTGAAGCTGGTGGACTTTATATTATCGGTACTGAAAGGCACGAATCTCGTCGTATTGATAATCAGCTTCGCGGCCGTTCAGGTCGTCAAGGTGATCCAGGTGAATCAAAGTTCTATCTAGCTCTTGACGATGATTTAATGCGTATTTTTAACGGTGAAAGAATTCAAAAAATCATGGGAATGCTGAACATTCCTGATGATGAACCAATCACAGCTAAAATGGTGACTCGCTCAATCGAAGGCGCGCAACGAAAAGTTGAAGGACATCACTTTGAAGTTCGTAAGAACTTACTTGATTACGACAATGTTATGAATATGCAACGTCAAGCCATCTACAAGATGAGACGAAATATTCTTGAGGGTAAAGACATCGAAAGAACTGTTCTTGATATGTTGGGGGACGTAACTTCAGTTACTCTTGATAACCATATCCCTGAAACAGGCAAAAAAGATCAGTGGAGCATCGAAGGGTTAAACAATACTCTTCAGCAGCAATTTGGTCTTCGCATTGATTTATCAAACGAGATGTCCCAAGAGACAATTACAAAAGCTGTAAGCCAGGCAGTAAAATCTATCTATGATCACCAGAAATCGACAATGGGGACTTTCTTCGAGCAAATTCTGAAGATGATTCTATTGCAAGCGATTGATCAGCGTTGGAAAGAGCATTTGCTCATTATTGATAAATTAAAAGAAGGTATTAATCTTCGTGGTTATGCTCAAAAAGATCCAATCATCGAGTATAAAAAAGAAGCCTTTAATGCTTTCGTTAAGCTAAATGATGTTATTAAATCTGACGTCATCGAAAAGATGATGAAAGTCCAAATCGTTGCCCAGCAGGCGGAACAAGCTCTTCAAAGTTTTCAACCTGACGAGCCAGATTTAACGTCATTAGATTATCAGCATCCGGCTGCTCAAACTTCACAGGCGCCAAGTCCTTCAAGCCAGCAAGGTCAGCAGGGACAAGATATGTCATCAAATGGTTCTGGAACTCGTCGTATGACGATGTCTCGGCAATCAGCTTACGAAGATGATTCAAAAATGAACCGTGCGGACCGAAGAAAACTCGAAAAGCATAAGAGGAAGTAAATTTGGCAGTATGTCCTAGTTGTCATGCTCAAATAGAAATTGGTTCTGAATTTTTTGGTGGATTATTCACTTGTCCCAGTTGTCGAGCGGTCTACTTTATTGGTTTCGACGGGGTTCCAGAAAATGCTCAAGCTTCTGCTCATGCCGGGGAAGAACAAGTTTCGGAATCTTATCAACTAGATCCAAACCCAGAGCCTCCAGTTGATTTTCAACCTATCCCTTACGAAAAGTTTAGTTTACCAAATGACTCTGAAAACCCAGGCTCGACTTATGAAAGCCAGCCTCATACTTCGACAGAATCTTTTCAACCTGTTGAACAATCATTTTCGAATCAACAAATCGATTCATATGAGCCGACTATGAATGCGCCCCCAATTATGCGACCAGGGCAAAGTCCTTTACAAGATGTAATCGATTTTGCTAATAGCGAAGGGAACACATCCCTTGCAACTTACAGTCTTGAAATTCATGGATTGGGATCCAAAGAAAACATGGATGCATTTAAAGAAGTTTTAACTGATTCAAAGCTTCAGCTTAGCTTTGATCAAATGAAAAGCCAGATCAAAAACGGAGTTCTGAAATTAGAAAAGCTAAATGGAGCGCAGGCTGCTGTGATCGCTTTTAGGCTTCGACCCCTTCCTCTCCAAATGAAATGGAAACAGAATATTTTATGATTAAAATTTT
>JANPPO010000059.1:0-3819 GCA_031428555.1 Bdellovibrionales bacterium
TCGTTTGAATTAAAGTTTACATAAGGATCTTCTTCAAAAAAGAATCCGAAAAAGCCCGTCATTTCAAAAGTTGTATCTGCTGGCTTAAAAGCCATGACGCCGTAGTGGGCTGTTTCGGGATTATAATTTGGATCCTGGTGAAAGCACGAACCTGAATAAGCGCTGAGAGGTTTATTCAGAAAGTTCGTGCTGCCATTCTTGTAGCCTGACGAAATTTCCTGCATTGGCTCTGAACACTGGCTTGAATGACAAATGAGTGATGGATCCTCTGCAAATGCGGAAACTGTAACTAAAACAAGTAAAAATACAAACTTCATAATTATCCCTTAGCGATTTTGAGGATCTTTGCAAAAACTTCGTCAGCTTCTTTTTTAGGTTTGCAGACGATGATTTCCTGATTTCCACTTTTTTCAGAGATCAAAATAGCTTGGGCATCTTCTGGACATTCGCTTAAACAACTCGAAGTCATGACTCGAACTTCAGAACCAAGACCTAATTCTTTCAACTGGATTTTCCACTGAGTTTTCAAATTGTCGGCAATGTCGGTACCTTTCATACATTTTGTACAAATAAAAACACCGGCTTTATTCCAACTTGTGTTCTCCGATTTCATGAGCCGTACCTTTCTGGATCATTTCGAGTAAAACTTTTTCTTGAACTTTACCTAACTCAGTTCGTGGAATCTGATCAACGGCAAAGACTCCCCTAACCTTTTCGAAAGGTAACACTTGAGCTTGGTATTCGCCCAGAGATTGTTTCATAGCGGCACCTAATTGATAATTGGCTGGCTTTACTTTGTCATTATTCAATAAATCCTTCTGGATAACCAAAACGACTTTGTTTTCAAGCCTTGGATCTGGTGCTGCGATCAGATAGTAAGAGTGAGCTCTTTCAATTTTTCCAAGTTTAAACCAAATGTCGCGCAGCCTGGGCAAAGAAACAAGCTCACCCGATATTTTAACGATGTCTTGAGTCCGGCCAAGAAGCATAATTCCTTGCTTCAATTTAGAAGCAGAATCTTCAGTAATAAAAAAACCATCTTTAATTTTAGGTTTAGTGATTTCGATCTGTCCTTTTACAATCTGAGCATAAAAAGAAAACAAACTTTTAGTCCGAATGGCTAATTTCCCGTCAATCACATCCAAAATAACATGCGGGAAAGTTTTTAAGATTTCATTTTCAATTAATGCAATTGTTGAACTTGCTTCAGTCATTCCGTAACTTGGAAGTAAGTTCCATTTCAAATCCTGCGCCTGCTTTAATAAACTTGGAGAAATCCTTGCGCCACCCACAAGAATTCTGAATTTTTTCGGAAGCGGATTTGCTATATCATCTTTTACTAAATCATAAATCTGAGTGGGAACGAGTGACGTCCAAGTCGATTTTGTTTTTACAATGAATCTCGAAAACTCAAGCGCGTCCCACGGTTGATCAAATTTTTCCACTTTGAAACCAATGACATGGCTTCTAGCTTCAACTGCTAAACCACCCACGTGGAATCTGGGTAAACATTGCGCCCAGATATCGCTTTGATTAACTAAAAGAGTTTTTGCAACTGATTTAGCCGAAACTAAAAAAGCTTCTTTAGAAATAAAAACCATTTTGTAAGATTTTTGATCAGTGACTGTAGTTCCGGAAGTTAAAAACGCAACGTGGGATTTAATTCCGTGTCTGTAAGTGGTCTCTTTAAATATTTTGTGATAATGAGACTGAATCTCGTCGTTGAAGCGATGATTCAAAAAGAGTGCGTTGTCGTCGGTATTCCAATCGATATAATCGATTATTGTGTTTTCAGCTGATTCCACTTTTGACTCTTTAATACGAAATCGAATCCAATTCCCCAGCCGCCAATTTTTTTAATAAAAGGGCCCGTCACATTTAAGAGGGAATTAAATTCAGTTGGTTCATAGACGTCGAAGGTTAGACAACCTGGCTCTAGCATCATATCAGGAAAACGTTTTGCCAAGTCCTGAGCGACATATGCCGTTTGCATTACTCCCAAGGGATGACCCATATGACTTGTGACGGTCATTTTCTTTTTCCACTTTACACATTGTTCAACTCGGGCGTTTACGTCATCATGAGTTGGCTTTACCACTAACACATCGGCCTCGATCGGTTCATTTTGGTCAACTGGAATTTTTTTAAGCTCCCAATCGATTGCAAGCGGAATTAATTTCCGAGCTTCTTTCCACATGGCTTCATCATATGGAAAGGGATCTTCGAAATATTCGATTTGCCTTTTCGCCTGGGGAGTTAAACCATTCACATATTTTTCAAAAGAATTCCAGCTTAAGCGGCAATTGAAATCCATGCGAACTTTCAAATTATGAGTAAGCGCTGCCCGATTCATCATTTCAATTTCATCTTCAGGCTCGATACCGACTTTTACTTTTACTTTAGAAAATCCAGCTTTCACTACCGGATCTAAAATCTCAACTGTTCCAGAATTAATTCGCAACAAGAGAGCATTATTTTTCAAAAGAACTTGGTTGTCGTAAATATTCACTCTGTCTTGTCTGCCTTTAGCATCTATTGAAGCTAACCAGATCGCTTGTTCAACAATCGGAGTCAGCTTCATTTGTCGAAGGAGAGCTAAGTTTTCTTCGACATCCAAATCTCCGAACTCAGGCCATGGATGAATATCAGCGTAACCAATTCGACTATCGGCCCATTCAACTTTTAGCAAAGCACCCTTACGCGCAATAGGCTGAGGGTCATTCGGCTTCAACTTCTTAGGCATTAATTCATAGAGTGAGTAATAAAATTTCATATAAAAGTAAATCCCGCAATCAGCAGTATACAAAACACTAATGTATGAAGAGATCCTTGAGCTAGATAGCGATTGTATACTGGGCTTGGTGGCGTCTCAAAAATTTTATTCACTAATGGAACTGAAACGAATAACGCGAAAAATGGCAATACGGCGACATGACTATAATGTGGAATTAACCAATAGCACCCGATAGCATACGGCAAATAAGTTACAATTGCGATTTCCCATTTCGAACCATTTATTCCAAGCCGAACAGCCATTGTTTTTTTGCCGACTCTTGCATCTTCACCGATGTCGCGGAGATTATTGATTGCAATTAATGTCGTAGATAAAAATCCCATCTGAAGACCCAAAACAAGTCCTTCAGGAGACCAAATTCCAGAATGTAGAAACATCGTCGTTGAAACTGCGACAACTCCAAAAAATAGAACGACAAATAAATCACCGGCACCGACATAAGCTAGCGGGAATGGTCCCATCGTATAGAGGTAACCCATAAGAACAGATACGAGTCCGATAACAACAATTGGCCATCCACCAATTTGAACAAGAGGAATTCCGAAAAGCATCGCGATGATAAAGGCAATTGTCCCCATTCCGAAGACAACTCTTGCCGAATAGGTGCCTGATTGAGTTAAACGTTTCGGACCTTTACGATCTTCCTTGTCAGCACCTTTCATAAAATCCGCAGCGTCGTTGATTAGGTTCGTTCCTATCTGAATAAAAATTGCTCCAAACAAGGCGCACCAGAAAACCACAGATTTAAACTCATTAAACAGCATGTAAGAGGCTGCAGATCCCAAAAAAACAGGTACTATGGCCGCAGAAAGAGTTTTTGGCCGGAAGGCTTGTAAAACCAGAATTATGGGATTTTGTGATTTTGTCGAAGCTGTGGAATTTGACGAATCTGAATTTAACATAGCTAAGATTTAAAACCTAAACTGCTCTTTCTTAAAGGTATAATGCATGTCAGGAAGCGGAATCTTTCTCTTTATTGGTGGTTTTGTCCTAGGCTCTGCCCTGGTTCTGCTCATTTTGCGTCT
>JANPPO010000060.1:0-2631 GCA_031428555.1 Bdellovibrionales bacterium
AGTTTGTTCCAATGATTCTACCACCACTTTAGTTTCTGCGATCAACGGAAAAAAGTTAAGATCCCCTTCCCATCTAGGTATCAAATGATAATGAAGATGTTCAGGTAGTCCAGCTCCGGCAGCTTTGCCATGGTTAAGTCCGATATTTAGAGCCGCTGGTTGATAAAGCTTTTCAGAAGCTTGTAAGGCTATTTTCAAAGTCTGATGAAGATCTTGATATTCAATATCAGTTAATTTTAACAAGTGACCCTTGTGATTCCGAGGCAACACCAGCAAGTGTCCCGAATTATAAGGAAACTTATTTAAGATAATCATCGTATGCTCTGTTTTATAAACACAAAGGGTATCAAATTTTGGTTCCGCTTCAGAAGCTTCACAAAAAACACACGCGTGAGTTTTTTTGTTTTCTCGAACATACTGAAAACGATCGGGTCTAAATAAAACTCGTTTCACTAAACCAGCGGGCATGTGTTTTTTTGCGTTTTTTTTCGAAGGCTTTGCCGTAGAAGTCTTCGAAGCTTTCTTGAGCATTTTGCTTTTCTTCAAAGATCCCTCCGATTAAAGCCAAACGCCCGGCATTAAATAAACCGGTTGATTCAAAAGTTCCGCACCTAAAACTTTTTTTAACGAACGCTCTAAGAAATGAATCGATTTATCTTTTGAAACAAGGCCGTTGATCGTGTCTTCTTCTTCCTCGCCGCCGAAATCCCAGATGCTTTTTTTCTTTTTTGGAACTTCGAATAAATGGTAGTCACCTTTTTTAAGGCCACCCAATGAAGCAGCAAGTTCAAGTGCTTGATCTTCAGTTCCCACAACGTCGGCAAATCCCAGCTCAACAGCTTTTGCTCCCGTAAAAACCCGTCCATCAGTGTACTCATCTAAAACTTCTTTTTTCAAATTCGGACGAGCTTCCCGCACAGTAGATTTAAACTGCTGATAAACTTCATCGATCATATCTTGAAATAATTTTTTCTCATCATCACGCATGGGCCGATATTCAGCCCCCGAGTCTTTAAATTTTCCAGAAGTAATCGAATAACGACCTACTTTCGCCCAATCGTAAAGTTTTTCTAGATTTGCAAAACTCATGATCACGCCAATTGAGCCGATCAACGCACCAGGCGCCACCACAATTTTATCGCAACCAAGCGAAGTATAATAACCACCGCTCGCCATCATGCCGGAAGTATAACAAACAATCGGTTTTTTAAATTCTTCACGAGTTCGCTTAAGCTCAGCATAAATTTCCTGAGACGGCCCCACTGCTCCACCCGGAGAATTCACATCGATGAAGATGGCTTTCACTTCCGATTGCTCGCGGTAGTCTTTCAAGTTTTCTAAAAATTGTTTGCCGTTGATGATCACTCCTTGAAGATCGAGAACTAAAATTGATTTATTGGTAAGGCTCACACTTCTGTGATCGGGTGAGCCGGTCCAATTTTGAAATGCCGTACGCCCAAGTGAAACGATTCCGACGACAGCTAAAATAACCACAACTAAACGAAACCAAAATTTAAGCATTTAAATGACCTCCGCCATGAACCCCAGAGTCTACGCGCACAATAAAACACGGGGGAGTCTTTTCAGCGTGGCCTGACTTATTTTTCTTGTCATGATTCTGAGCGTTAGTCCCCTGGCTTACTTGGGAAGGCTTATATTCTGAAATGGATCAGATTGGGTAGTCTTTGTGTTCCAACCGATGAACGCAAGAGATGCACCCGAGGCTACGAAAACCTTAGATGCTTTAAATTTTGGAACCCCAAGTTGTGTGGGTTTCGTTTAAGTTTTCATCCTTCACGGGAACCAAAAAATAAAAAATATTTCATCTCAAGAACTCATTTAATGGTTGCCATTGAGCAAACTGCGATTAGCCCAACTATAGATGATATAAGAAGCAGAACGATGACCTGATTCTTCAACTAAAGGAATCATAAATGTTGGAGCTTCGGGACCAGAATGGGCACTCAGGTTGATTGCAACACCAAGGGATTGGAGGCATCTCAAAGCACGATCATCAGAAAATCGAAGCCGAGCTTTCTCAGCAGCAATATTGGAAGTTTTTCTGTCATATTCTAATGGACCAAAGGTTCCAGCTTGGCTGTAGCCAATTACTTTCTTCCAGTAATTCTTGACCGCTGGAATAGACAGACCAGCAGCTGCAAAAGGTTTAATACTTTCATCTTTTTGACGATTCACCTCTTTACAAGATTCAACACCAAAGCAATTTATATAAATGGTAACTTCCTCACAAGACCTCTGTTCAGCAGCGGCTTGCACAAGTTGAGAAATTTGAGATTTAACGATCGTTTGCTGCGCATAAGCTGCAGAAGTTAACAACATAACCAATATAATGACTTGCTTCATAAGTGCTCTCTTTCTGTCTAGACGTTAGACAGTTAACTATTTAGGGCGTCCAATTCCTTAACTACTAAAATCCTGTTGGTTTTGGTGACTTAATTATAATCAGTGCAATTGACTAGCCAGCGCATCAGCGCGAACAAGTTGAATCGACCAATTTTTTTTGCAACCACAGAAGATGCATGAAACTGAAATGAATTTGAGAGCTAACTTTACACTATTTAAAACTAAAAAAAACCCACACCTCGTGAAAGGTGTGGGTCTTAAAATTTA
>JANPPO010000061.1:0-2908 GCA_031428555.1 Bdellovibrionales bacterium
CAGCGGTTAACAGCCGCTTGCTCTACCAACTGAGCTACTTCTGAACTAGGAAGACTGAAATTAGTTTTTACGCCGTTTCTTGTCAAGGCCAAGTCCATGAATTTGAGGCTGAATTTAGCGCCCCCGTAAGATTTGACTCAAAGCCTTCGACTGAAAAATTAAACCATCGACCTGAAAAACCTCTAATTTTTCATCGGCCTCTAAGGTCTTTGCGGATTCGCCCGTTCCCACTGTCAAATAGCGCTTGAATTTTCGCTTCGCTTTTTCTTCGGGGACAGGCTCTAAAGTGACGTTGCAAATTTCTTCAGGTGTCACCGAGTCTTCTGACGCTCGACTTGTATGAAACTCAATTTGACCGGTGATTTCTGGACACCAAGTCCACTTTCTTGGAGCCTCAACCGGTGGCGGACTCCCGAAGAGAACTTCGAGACCTCTTCTGAACTCCCAAGTCTGAGTATATCGCATTGCGTAAATGACGGCGACGAAGGCTGCTATCAAGCCAATTATCACAAAAATTGATTTAAGGTTTTTCTTCTTCATGGTCACAGCATTATTTTGTGTCATTTTGTTCTTTATGGGCAGAGAAAAATGTATCATCTTGTCTTTCAAGAAGAGGATATCTCATGGAACATTTTTTAACGCCTGAAGGTTTGATCGCGCTATTAACTCTAACTGCGATGGAAATTGTACTTGGAATCGATAATATCGTTTTCATCTCAATCTTGGTTGCGAAATTACCTTTGGAACAACAGACAAAAGCTCGAAACATTGGACTTGGTTTAGCTTTGTTAGCCAGACTGGGACTTCTCTTCAGCATCAGTTGGGTCATGAGTTTAACAACTCCACTTTTTTCAGTCTTCAATCTTGAAATGTCAGGGCGAAATCTGATTTTACTTTTTGGCGGACTCTTCCTTGTTGGAAAAGCTACTTTTGAAATCCACGAAAAATTTGAAGTTCACAATGATGGCAAACCTAAAGCTGGCGGCACTGCAAATTACACGTCGATCCTTCTTCAGATCTTAGTACTCGATATCGTTTTTTCTTTGGATAGCGTGATTACCGCAGTGGGAATGGCTCAACAAATTTCAATTATGGTTGTCGCTATGCTCATTTCAATGGTTGTGATGCTTTTATCAGCAAAACCAATCGGCGACTTTGTTGAACGCCATCCTACCGTTAAAATTTTAGCGCTTTCGTTCTTAATCCTGATCGGAGTTATGCTCGTAGCCGAAGGCACTGGACAGCATATGCCTAAGGGTTACATCTATTTCGCTATGGCATTCTCTCTTGGTGTTGAAATGCTCAATATTAAATATCGAACGGTTGCAGCTAAAAAGCTGTGATCTTTCAAAGAAGTTCTGGGGCATTAAAAAAGAGGAAAAAATTGGTGCGGATGGGAGGATTCGAACCTCCGACCACCTGATTCGTAGTCAGGTACTCTATCCAGCTGAGCTACAACCGCACGACCGAGTAAACGAGAACTCAAATAAGTAAACCCTGCCGCTTCTAAAATCAAGCCCACACCCCTGAAATCCGCACGATTTTATCGTAAATCACCGATCTCTCCTTGATCTGAGGGTGTCTGCTATGGCATTTTGGGAAAGATTTTCCAAGCACGGTTCGCCGCGCTTCGGGGAGTATGTAGAGTTCATTGAAATTCTATCGCGGAGAAGTGGGTGAGTGGCTTAAACCAAGCGTTTGCTAAATGCTCGTACTTACAAAATAGGTACCGTGGGTTCAAATCCCACCTTCTCCGCCAATTTATCTCTCAGTAAATACAACATAACTCAAAATTATCAGTCGCATTAAGTACTTATAAATATTACTGGGGCTTCTCAATTGAAAGTTGAATATTTCAGAGTATTTCTCTGCATCTCAAAATCTTGCTACAGATTGCTAGTAGTTTTACTACGGGCGAATTTTTCGCCCGTTTTTTTATTTCAGTTCTCGCTTCGGAAACAAGGGTTACATGAACACTCTTTGAGCCTAGCGCGGCCGCCGACCCATTTATTCCAGGAAACTAGTTGGTGAAATAGCAAAAAGTAGACTTAAGGATTTTAACACTTGAGCTGATTTTTCGATTTTTTCTCGCTGAGATTTTCGCGCGAATTCATCCGTGAGCTCATTCAAACGCTCGAAGAATTTCTGACGGGATTCTTCTGTTAACTTTAAATAAGACAAGCGATGCAAATTTTCCGCATTACCCTTATCTCGCAAAACCTTTTGTAAGGTATTTTCAGACCACTCTTTATTAAGCTTTTTAAGAAGTTTTCCATCCCCAACCCAGCGGTAAAGACCTTTGTTTACAAAAGCGATTTTTCCGTTGTTGATTTTTATTAGATCAATATTTTCAAGTTTCATTAAATAACGGTCCAATTGTTCTTTTGTTATTTTCTCTAACCTCTTTATTTCATCTAAAGATTTCTCTTCAAAGCCGATATACCAAAAAATTCGAAGGATGATTGTATTTTCAAAAAGGAAATTTTCTTGTTTGGTTGTGAGGGTTACATTTTTAATTTCTTCTTCTTCAACCAATTTAAATATATCTACCAAACTGATTCCTAAAATTTCAGTAATCCGCTGAAGACGCCCTAAGGAAATATCTTTTGAAGATAAAAGTTTTTTAACTCCCGATTCGCTCATTCCCATTTCGTAAGCAAGAATTTTATAATTAATTTTCTTAGCTTTTAGAATGCGCTTTAAGGTTTCAATTATTAAATCCTGGGTCATAAAAACTCCTCAATAAACCATTAATAGTACCATAATTAGGTACTATTATAATTAAACTATAGAAAATAGTTCAAATTCCGTAAAGTAGGAACTAGGAGGAATTATGACCAAGGTCAAATCTACACTTATTAAATCTAATTCAGACTTAAAATCCATTCGCGAAGCTTGTGCCATTTCA
>JANPPO010000062.1:0-3881 GCA_031428555.1 Bdellovibrionales bacterium
GGTACCAGCACCTGATCATTATCGCAGATATAAAATCAAAACTGTCCTTGGGCAAAATGACTTTGCATCGATGCAGGAAGTTTTATCAAGACGATTCACGCACACAGAATACGACGATCCAGATTTAATCGTCATCGACGGCGGTAAGGGGCAGCTCGCTCAAGCAGTGAAAATTTTAGAAGATATCAAGCGTACAGATATTCCGGTGGTGGGTTTGGCGAAGGCTCGCACTCAAAGTGACTTTCAAGGTTCAGAAGTAAAATCGACAGAAGAAAGATTTTATATTCCCGGTCGGGCTAATCCGGTCGTTTTTAAAAACAATACTGAAGCCCACCATATCCTGGTTGGAATCAGAGATGAAGCCCACAGATTCGCGATCAATTACCATCGTAAGCTTCGAGACGCTGCAAGTTTCGAAAGTGAATTGGATTTAGTCGTAGGTTTAGGCGAAAAACGGAAGCGCGAGCTTTTAGAAAAGTTTGGTTCGGTAGAAGATATTAGAACCGCCGATCCAGAAGAAATCGCGCAGATCAAAGGATTCCACCGAGTATTGGCAGAAAGAATTTTACTGCAGTTAAATGAATCACATTTATCAGAACCCGAAGTGTCGGAAGATACGAATCCTGGATTTGCCGAGATCAGGAATTTACCGAAGACTGAAGTTTTGGCAGAACCTGAACCTGTCAGCAACGTTACGCCAGAGAAATTGGGCGAAGACGGGGAATAGACGTTATTTTGGCCGATATATTGCTTTTGTATAAGCTATGAACCTTGTATTGAAACTGCTTAGTTCTGGTCTGCTTACACTGTTGACAGTTTGTGGCCCTTTTGCGTCCGCATCCTCTGCAGTTAGCAGTACAAGCTTGTGCCGAGATCTAATAGATAAACCCTCCAAGAAACCTGCGCAGATTATTTCAGCCACTTATAATAATTTTGACCAATACCCCCAATTTCAATACGAACAATTCAATCATATTCTCTTTTTGAGTGACGGTGGGAAAGCAGGCCTTGCGCTAGCTAAGCGCAAAAAACCTCATCAGCTCATTGTGAGCTCGGATTTCAGAATGGCAGACGGGGTCAACCTCCAGATAGATAATAATAAACTTCCTTTTCGAAGTGATTCATTTGATTTGGTTTTGATGAATCGGGGATTATGTCCTTGTCATAGTGCGATTGCTTGCGGAGGTATTGATACCAAAAAAGAGCCGATGAAAAAGTTTTTATCGGGTGTCATCGATATTTTAAACAAAAATAATCCAGACTCTCTGGCTTTAGTTACTGGTTTTTACTTTCCCGGATTATTCAGAAAAACAGTTCCAGAGCTTTGGCTTTCCATTGTTGAGGAGCTTCAGCAAGAGCACCCAAGCTTGCAGTTCGCAATTTTGCAAAAAGATGCAAGATCGTTTACAGTCCAAGAAGGCTTTATGGGAATTGCCATTTCGGCAAATACGGCGGTCCCAGTTTCGGCTCGACTTCAACAGCTAAGATCCAACTTAGTTGATTCACCGCCTAACGGCCAATGACAACCATACAACCATGAGAATGGCTTGCTTGCATAGAGAGCTCCATCATACCAGCAATCTGTTATAGCTGGCCAAAAGCTATTTAAATATTTTAATCCTAGAGTTAAAGGTACAGCTTAGCTTATTGTCTCGCTATTAGGGTTTCTTTTACCTAAGGTGAACTCTGTAGGATTCGGAGTTTACTTTTGAAAATCAGGTATAAAATTTTAGTGAGTCAACTTTGTATGGTTGGTCTTCTCGCAGGTGTAACTGCGATGGTCTATAATTCAACAAATCACGTTAATTTTTTTAGGTTGCAGTCGCAGGCTTTGGAAGCACAGCTAGTGGCACTAACGAATTTAAGAGCACAGGTCCGAAACCAATTGCTTGAAACTTATGAAGTTGCATTTGTTGAAGGTTTTCTGGGACATGCGGCAGATATTGAGAATGAAAAAAACCAGGTGGCACTTAGATTTTCTGAACTCGAAACTATATTAAAAAATCAAAATATCCCGCTATACACGCAAAAAATTCACGAAGAATATGAAAAAGTAGACGCTGATTTGGATGAGGCACTTAAGTTAGAATCTAAAGGGCTTTTGGGCAAGGCACAGAAGTTAATATTAAAAACAAGAGAAGAGAAATTTAATCGAGGGTTTATTACTGCTATTACTGAAGTTATAAATGCTCAGAAGGCAAAAAATAAAACAGCGAGTAAAAATCTAGAATCCAGTATTTTGGATTTGCAAAAGGGTTTGATAATTCTAACTTTCTTCGCGATTATTTTGGCCGGTGCCTTGATTGTATTTATTTTAAATTCTATCGGAAGAAGACTCAGTTTAATTGAGGCTGCGACGCAAAAAATAGCCATTGGTGAGTACGATGTTTCAATTCCTGACAAAGGTAACGATGAGCTAGCGTATCTTTCAAAAGCCTTTAACGAAATGGCTACGGCACTTGTTCAAACTCGCGATAAAGTTTTGCAACAACAAACGATCATTACCCAAGCTTCGAAAATGTCGGCTTTGGGAGAGATGGCTGGCGGTGTAGCTCATGAAATCAATACTCCGCTTGCTATTATTCGGATGCGTATTGAACAACTTGAAGATTCTATTAAAGAAATGAATTTCGACGCACTTGAATTCATGAATTCTTTGGAGGTCGTCAGATTAACAGTTGATCGAATCGCTAAGATTATCAGTGGACTTCGCTTTTTTGCGCGCGATGGTAGTAGGCTTGCAAAACAAAAAACTAAGGTATCAGAGATAATTGAAGACACCCTAAGCTTTTGCAATGAAAAGTTCATGAGCTATGGAGTGAAACTAGAGGTTAATCGAAATGAAATTTATCAGTTAGCTGAAGTTCATTGCCAACCGATCGAGATATCCCAAGTATTACTGAATATTTTAAACAATTCTTTTGATGCGATCACAAGTGCAGAGAATCGTTGGATTCGAATAGCAGTCGCTGATCAGAATGAATTCATTGAAATTTCGATCGCCGACAGCGGCCACGGAATTCCGTCCGAAGTTCGGGATAAGATTATGCAACCTTTTTTCACGACGAAGGATATCGGCAAGGGCACTGGCCTTGGACTGAGCATTTCAACTGGAATCATGGAAGCACACAAAGGTAAACTGATAATTGACCCCGATTCAGCCAATACCTGTTTTAAAATTTTATTGCCTAAAGATTTAAACGTAAACTAATCCATTCCTATTTAATAACTTCAAACTCCACCCGGCGATTTTGTTCGCGGCCCTGGAAATTTCCGTTGTCAGCCAGAGGTTGCGTTTCTCCGTAACCAACGGCTTTTATTTTTTTCGCTGAGAAACCGTTTTTACGTAGATAGTTTTTAACAGCGTTGGCGCGTTTTTCACTTAAGACTTGATTGTATTGTTCAGCTCCGACCGAATCAGTGTGACCTTCGATAATGAGTTCTCTGAAATCACCAAACGAACGAATCTTTGCGGCAAGATCTTTTAAGACTTTTTCTGATTCAGCAGAAACCGTATCCGAATTGAAATCGAATTTTAGATTCTTTAAACGAAAGCGTCCCGGGTTGCTGGTGCCGAGGATTGACTGAAGGCCAGTGAGTGGACCGAAAGCGTAATTGAGGCCCGCGTAGATCCGCCAGTCAGGAGACGAGACTCCGTGCTGGAGTTCGGTGCCTCCGCCTGCGTGAAGTGCCAGGTGGGAATTCCAGTCGTATTTTACGCCGGCGATCATTTCTAGCGAAGAGCTTGCGCGATTAGTGTTGTTTGTACTTTTCTTCGCGGGCCAGCCACCAAAAATTTCGGAGATCAGTTTAAGATCGTATTTCGGGAGCAGGTGACTGATGCCGACGCTGGCAATAACTTGATCTTTTAAAGGTTGAAC
>JANPPO010000063.1:0-3353 GCA_031428555.1 Bdellovibrionales bacterium
TAGGTCGCGATAGGCCAGCCATAATTTGCGCCTGGCTTTATGAGGTTGAGCTCATCGCCGCCTCGTGGGCCCATTTCGGCGGCCCAAAGAGTACCTGTCTTAAAATCATATGCCAAACCCTGAGGATTGCGGTGGCCGTAACTGAAAATTTCGGGTTTGGCCTTTTGATTTTTTACAAATGGATTATCAGTCGGAACTGTTCCATCTTCTTTGAGTCTAAGTACTTTGCCATGATGAAACTCGAGTTGTTGGGATTTATCTCTTACGTTTCTTTCGCCAAGGCTTATATAAATAAATCCTTTGCCGTCGAATTCAATTCGCGAGCCGAAATGCATTCCACCATCGTCTAGATTATTTCCTACAAATATTTTTTTAAGATCACTTAAGTTGTTATTTTTCAATGTAGCCATTGCGACGACAGTTGAGCCTTCTTTCCCTTGAAGCTCTGAATAGCTTAAATAAATTCTATTTTGGATTTTAGGATGAACTCTAACATCAAGAAGGCCGCCTTGTCCTTCGGCCCAAACTTTTGGAGTGCCGGTAACGTTAGTAACAGACTTTGTTGCGGGATCAAAAATTTTAAGAGTGCCATTTCGACGAGTGAAAATGATTTTTTGATCTGGAAGAAAATCAAATCCCCAAATGACCGAATCTTCTGAATGCAAGTTTTCGAATTTAAAATTGTGCGCTTCGGATTTCTCTGAAGTGGCAGCAGTAGGCTTAGCCAGGCTCATGAACGAAAAATGCAGAGCAAATAAGAACAGAGATAAAGTTTTCATGGAAACTCCAATCGATTAAATAAGCTTAGTCGTATAGAATTTTGTTTCCAAGTAAGTAGAGGTTATTTTGTATAGCATCATAAAGTGCGGTATGTCATTTAAAACGAAGTGCCCGGACTTTTTAAAAACTCAACTTCTTCAGGAGTTGATTGTCGGTTCAGGATCTTATTTCGATGTGGATATCGACCAAAGCGCTCGATGATCTGCTTATGCTTCATTTCGTAATCTAAGTTAAATTCCAAACCGGGTAGACTGAAAAGCTTTACGGCCTGTTCATGTATTAGAAGAGACTCGCTGTGCATGTAAGGCATGTATAGGAAGCTACGCTGCTTCAATTCGAGATGCTGATCAATGCCGTGATGAACCGCTTCTTGAGCTAGCACAAGAGCAACCGGATCAGCGGCAAAGCTTAATGGGCTATCACGGTGGATATTTCTTGAGAACTGATCAAGGACGATAATTTCAGCTAGGCGTCCAAGAGGTTCCGCTCGCCAAGCGAAAAGTTCACTTAACTTTGCTTTTTCAAGAAGCTGAGAGAAATTCTTTTCAATTAATCGATCAACAGCTAAATTTTTTTTGAAATGATCTTCTGGTTTAAGTTCTTTGAACCAGAACTCTATGACATGATTAAAGTGAAGCATGTTTGTGAACCTTTGGGTCCCAGTGAATTTAGGACTTAGTCGGCACAATAGTCAGGATTAGTTTATTTGGCTAATGGTTTGATATTCAAAATATCTGTTATTGCCCACACATAGACGCCATTTGTCCAAAGGAAGCCGTCCTGAGTAGGATATTTGTCGCCACTTTCACTTGGAACACCGCCTTGAACAGCGTCGATCTTTTCAATAGTTTTGCCAGTTTCATTAAAAATATTGTCAACGGTGCTAACCCATTTTTCAGCTAAACGAATTGAATCAGGGGCAAAGCCATATTTTTTTAGTCCACTGATCGCAAAGAAATGATGTGGTGCCCAACCATATGGTGCATCCCATTGTTTTCCAGAGTTTTCAGCTGACGACATAAGTCCGCCTTTTTTTTCTAGCACTGCAAGCTGGTTTCGAACTCCACTTGCCTGTTTAGGATTTGCTAGTCCGACGTAAAGTGGAATGAAAATGTCGGCCGTTATAACATTTGAAAATTGTTTTGTACGAAAATTATAATCTCTGTAAGTTTGGGTTTTTGAATCCCATAGATATTTATCGATAGAAACTTTTCGTCTTTGGGCAGCTGCTTCAAATGCATGGGAGTCGGTTTCTTTTCCCGCAAGCTTTGCCATCCAACTTAAATTTGTTTCGACTTGAAAAAGTAGGGAATTCAGCATGACACTTTCATACTGTGTTGCTTCTCCATCGAATGCAGCGGTGAAGTCTTTTCCGCTTTCAGCTTCTGCGCGAACATCTCGGTAAGTTTTTGCAATTTCACTTTCCTTGTCGCTAGAGTGACGCTCGGGTCTTGGAGTATTTTGAGAGTCAAAAAAGTGATTGAGGCCTGTTTCTTTGCGAAATCGGGTATTTTCATTCATCCAAAATGTTTCGTAGTCTTTTTTTATGAGAGGATAAGCTTCGTTAGTCACCCAACTGCTGGCAGCAGGATCAAGACCACCATTTTTCATTTTATAGTCGACGTAAATGCGAACCATTTCAGAAATAAGCGGAGGCTGAGATCGGGATAAGTAGTAGTCTCTTGTTCCGTTAGGAATGAGCCCATAATTTTTTAAAAGGAAAAGAAAATTCTCTATTTGGCCACGAACAAGTTTTTCCCGGCCGGTCTTCAAGAGCGCTGGAAAAGCAAACATTGAATCCCAGTAATAGCCCTCTTGAAATCTTGCACCTGGAATCAAGATCGGGTGTGGTAGAGGAATCAATGAAGAGGTCGTTTTTTCCGGAGTCTTTCGAACGAGCAAGTTCCACATTCTTTCAATATGTTCAAATGTAGATCTGTGTTGAGAGTTATCAATCGTCCAGGCCGGTTTAACTTCAGGCATATTGGTTGGCAAAAGCTCATCTTTATTTTCGTATAGAGATTCGATTAAAAAGCCAACTCGCTTTTTCTCGTCTGAAATAGTTTTTGCTTTTGTATAGATTGCTAATTTTTGGCTGTCAGACAAATCTCGGACACTTAAATCAGCTAGCACTTTAAAGTCGTCATAAAGCATTAATTCGCGGGCGCGATCCGCTACTGGATCAAGTAATGCTTTTGAGGGAGTCTTATGAATTTCAACGAGCCGTGGGGAAGCGGTACTCGTTGCTATTGTGGTAACTAGGTGACCAGAGCAAAGATTAGCTGAAGCTTGAGCTTGTAAGCTAAAAAAGGTGGAAAGGAATAGGCTAAAAATGCTATGTCTCAAGTTGAGACGACTTCTGCGTTCGTTCATATGAAAGTATACAGCAAGTAACATTCCTAAAAAGTGCTGTTGTATTTCAATTAATAGCGAGCTGAAGATAAAAAAAAGACGACTGCCAGTTTTTGGCAATCGTCTGTTTTATTTAAATTCATTTAAGTGACTTGATCGTCTTTATAGAGAATTAATTCTTTTTTACGGCTGTCTGAGAATTTCCTTTTCGAGTATCCGTA
>JANPPO010000064.1:0-2709 GCA_031428555.1 Bdellovibrionales bacterium
GCGGATCGAATGCAAATATGGCTGTTTACTTAGCGGCTTTAAAACCAGGTGATTCAATTTTGGGAATGGATTTGTCGCATGGGGGGCACTTGACTCATGGAAGTCCGGTTAACTTTTCAGGTCTTCTTTTCAAAGCTCATGGCTACAAACTTGATCCAGCAACTGGAAGATTGAATTACGATTTGATTCGCGTGGCGGCTCGGGAAGTGAAACCTCAACTTTTGATTGCGGGCTATAGTGCGTATCCAAGATTTTTAGATTTTGCGAAATTTAAAGAAATTGCAGACGAAGTTGGCGCAACTCTTTTAGTTGATATGGCCCATTTTGCGGGGCTTGTCGCGACGGGTGCTCACCCGTCACCTTTTCCGTATGCAGATTATGTTACATCGACAACTCATAAAACTTTGCGTGGTCCAAGAGGCGGAATAATTTTAACGAACAGTGAAGAAAAAGCGAAAACGATGAATTCAAAAATTTTCCCAGGTATTCAGGGGGGACCGCTTGAGCATGTAATTGCTGGAAAAGCAGTTGCGTTCGGAGAAGCACTTCAACCAGGATTTAAAACTTATATTGAGCAAGTTATTAAAAATGCAAAAGCTTTAGCTGAAGGAATTCTTTCTGAAGGTTACAGCTTAGTGACTGGTGGAACAGATAATCATCTTCTTTTACTTGATTTATCAGACACTCAAGTGACAGGTAAACAGGCCGAAATTTCTTTGGATGAGGCTGGAATTACGGTGAATAAAAATACTGTGCCGAATGAAAAAAGATCTCCGTTTGTCACAAGTGGAATTCGAATCGGGACACCCGCGCTGACGACGCGCGGAATGAAGGAAGCTGAAATGAAATCTATCGCGAAATGGATTTCAAAAGTTTTAAAAGACCCAGAAAATGGGGACTTAAAGAAGAAAGTTAAGTCAGAAGTTGAGGCACTTTGTCTTCAATTTCCCATCTATTAAAATACCTAGCCGGCCGCACCTCGCCGGCCGCACCTCGACTAAAGGCATGCTTTTAAGTCGTAATTTTGATGGCTTTAGAGGCTTTTCGCAAGACGAATTCGAACGATTGTGCTCTAATAATAAGACGAAATGCAGTTTACATTTGGTCGCACGATCTTAAGTCTATTTCTTCTTTTTGGTGTCTTGAACGGCGTTCTTTCTTGCTCGTCATTTGCGACCCCGAATCATCGTAGAATCAATGCCCTGGCAGGTGACGTCGAATCACTCAGTTTAGATAGCATTCAAAAACCAAATCCTGAAAAATATCGGGATGAATATATATTTGATTGGCCCGTAGATCGCGCACGCTTAAGCCGAGGCTATATGCCGCATACGCGAAGACCCCACATGGGAATCGATTTAGCGGCACCCAGAAAAACTCCGGTTTATTCAGCTCATAAAGGAATGGTCATTTACGCAGGCCGAGATTTCCGAGGCTTCGGAAATATGATTTTGATCGAAAGCGGGTACGGTTGGGCAACACTCTATGCTCATTTAGATAAAATTCTTGTCAGCGAAGGCCAAAAAATTACTTTAGGCGAACCTATTGCACTCATGGGAAGCACTGGAAGATCGACCGGGCCTCACCTCCATTTTGAAATTCGAAAAGACAAAGGCCCTGTCGATCCATTGCTTTATCTTCCTGGCGGAATCGAAGCTTCCCGCAAATTAGCTGGCGATAAATAACTATTAGTCAAAATTTTGGTTGATGATTCCGGATGTATTTTCTTTTTTTACTTCAGGTCGTTCTGATTCACCTAAAACATATGTCATGCCGAATAAGTAGCTCAACTGACCACTCGAATTATGTAACGGACTTTCTTTATTTTCTGCAAAAGAATAGTCGGTGTAATTGAGTCCGACGTAAATGGCTCCCCGTCCTTTTTTGAGCGATTGGTAAATTGAGTATTCGGTGCCTAAGTAACCGGCCTTTGCACGATAGCGCGGGCGAAGTGGTGTCACAAAGTCCTGATCAACGCTGTAATACTGATCGTGAATTTCTTGAGAAGCCGCCTTAAAAGTTAAAAAGTACTTTGTCAGCGCTTTGATTTTTCTTTCAGCAAAGATCTTTTCGTAGGTATAACTCATCTTGCCTTCAATAAAATTCCCAGTCGCTTCTGTGTGTTTAAAATCTGTCGAAAAGGCGAGGTAAGTCCCTACGGCAAAATCGAAGTACGGCCCGATTCGATAAACAAGCTGAGGTCCCGATGCAATGATCAACGGAATGTCCTTCATCTCATCACGCAAATCGTTGTCATCTGAATCCAGTGGAAGTGTACCCGTTCCAGACATTTCAAGCGACCAGGGACCACTTTTCCAGAGATAAGCTTTCGCCCCTTCCCGGTCATCGGCCCTGACGGTTTTACCTCTGTACTGAAAAGTCGGAAACGGAAGAAAGAGACTTGAGTATTCACCGGCTGCTGGATATTGCTCGAAGCGAACATATCCAAAGCCCATTCCAAATTCCCAAATGGGCTGCCAAATAGGCTGTAGAGCACTTTTTGTAGTCGGGTCTTCACTTTCGATTGGCTGGTCAGATTCGCTTGCTGGCCGCGCAGCCTCAGTGCAACACAAGAACAGAAAAAGAAAAGACGAAATTAACCTGCGCAATCAAACCATCCTAGAAAAAATGATGGGCTTAGTGTGCTTGAAGAGTTGAAAAAACAAAAGCCCTCTTTTTCAAGAGGGCTTTATTAATCAAACAAATTTT
>JANPPO010000065.1:0-3583 GCA_031428555.1 Bdellovibrionales bacterium
GCTGGATTAAATCTTTCAACGTGGCCGACAGCTAATTTTAAATTTTTGGCTTTTGCCTTTTTAACAAGTTCTTCGGCTTGTCCCAATTCTGCCGCAATTGGTTTTTCAACATTCACATGAATGCCGTGATCTAAACACCAAAGGGCTAATTCATAATGCGCCTGAGTCGTTGCTGCAATCGTCACCGCATCGACTTTCCCTTCAAGTTGCTGAAGGCTTGTAAAGGCTTCGACACCTAGATCGCTTGCGATTTTTTTTGCACGATCTGCTGATGCATCGAAAACTCCGATGAGGTTTGCCTCTGGACAAGCCTTATGCTTTTGGGCGTGAAACTGTCCCAAGTAACCAACACCTAAAACGGCTGTGCGAAGTTTTGTGCTCATAAATTTTAACTCTCCGAAGCTTCGAGGGCGTCTGCCTTTACTCCACGAGCAATGGCGATTCCACGTTTTGAACTTTTCACGAAATGAATCAAGAAATCAATATGAGGGCTTGGAGCACAATCGCTTTGAATTCTTGCAATGGCTTCATCAACTGTGCCTTTACCCATGATCAGCATTCGAATAGCTTTATGAACATTTTGAACTTCATCTTTAGAAAAACCTTTTCTTAAAAGGCCCACTTTGTTTGTTGCTCGGACAGTCGCCCAATTTCCCAATGCTCGAGAAAAGGGTAAAATATCCTTATTCACAACAGAACTTCCCGCAACGAAAGCATTTCGGCCAACGCGGGTAAATTGATTGAAAGCGCAAACGCCACCAATCACTACGTTGTCTTGAATTTCACAGTGACCACCTAGATGAGTATCATTTGCCATCACAACGTTGTTTCCAACTTTGCAATCGTGTCCCACGTGAGTATAAGCCATAAAATAACAATTATTTCCAACTTCAGTTTGGCCATCGCCTTTTGAAGTTGCGATATTCACGGTCGAGAATTCCCGGAAAACATTATTACTTCCAATAATGAGTTTCGTAGGCTCACCTTTATAAGAGATATCTTGTGGAGGTCCACCGATCACGGCACCCGGACTGATATGATTATTTTCACCGAGTTCGATAATTCCGGAACGACTACCAACGGTCGCATGACCTTCGATCAATGTTCCGCGACCGATTTTAACTTTACCCTGGATCATGCAATAAGGCCCGATTTCAACATCGGGCCCTAACTCGACATCCGGAGACAATATACTTGTTGGATGAACTTTTGATGACATCTTTTAGACCTTACTTTATTTTTTTTCGAAAGCCTTGATCACTTGATCAGTTAAATCAGATGCTGGTTCTGCGTAAAGAACACCTGCAGAATTTTCTAAAACCAAAGTGTAACTTCCAGACTTAGCTGTTTCTGCAATCACTTTTCTCATTTTTTCTAAAATAGGCTTTGTTAGATCTTGTTCCTTCTTTTGAATCTCCATCTGATTTTTATTCAGAGATTCACGGTACTTCATCATTTCTTCCTGCATTTCAGCCTGCTTCTTACCTAGAACTTCTTCAGATAAAACGCTTCTCTTTTTTTCGAGATCTTCGCCCATTTTTTTCAAATCAGTTTCTTTTTTCTGAAGATCTTTTTTGCGTTTTTCGAATTCGCCTTCTAATTCTTTTTTAGCCTTTTTGCCGGCGTCAGTTGCCTGAATCGCTCTTTGCATATCAACAACGCCAACTTTTGATGCAGCCTGAGCAAGTGCTAGTGAACTGATTAAAAGTGGGGCAATAAGTAAAGTTTTTAACATTCTAAGTTCTCCTTAAAAGGGTGTACCAATTGAAAATTCAAATACTGAAGCATCATGATAATCGGAATCACGCTTGATTGGGAATCCCCATTCAAAACGCAATGGGCCAAGAGGCGAGAACCAGCGAATACCGAAACCCCAGTCCGCATACAACTTATCACTCGAAAGTTCGTCTTCGGCCTGTCCCACGTCGTAGAAAAGGACACCAAACATGTCGGCTTCTCGGATGAGTGGGTACATTAATTCGGTCTGATACATCGCTTGTTGCTGACCACCGAAGACGCGGTTTGCACGCTTGCGGGCTTCTTCAGGTGATAGACTATATGGCGGAAGAAGGTATTGACCTTCTAATGTTGCAGACTGTTTTCTTCGACCGACAGTTGAGTACCTGAAACCACGAAGCGAATACGGTCCGCCCAAAACATAGAGTTCATTGAATGGAACATCTTTTTTACCGTCTAAAGATTCAATGCGGGCGTAAGAAAGAGAGTTTCTCCAGACGACATCCCAGAATAAATTCTTAAAGAATCGATAATCAGCACCAGCTCGATAATACTTCAGATTTCCACCCAAAATACCTGAATTTGCATAAGAAAGCTTAGAATAGATACCTTTAGTGGGTCTCCAACGATCGTTTCTTGTGTCGTACTCGATGTAAACACCCGCTAAACCTGAGTCACCGTTTGCGGTATTAAGTGGGAAGAGTTCAGGATCTGTTAATAGAGTTCCGTTACTGTCTCTGACTTCGCGAAGTCTTGTAGTCGAGAATGTATAACTTCCTCCTGCACGAAGGTATTCCGCAATTGGATGAGACGTGAAGATCGACGCCCCAGCTTTGCTTTCGTTATAATCAAGTCGACCCGAAGTTTCACTTTTGAAAACCCGTCCGCCGAGTGACCAATCTGTGTCGTTGTAATAAGGCTCAGTAAAGCTTAAATCGTACTGTTCGTAATCTTTAGAAAACTGAATCGACACACCTAAGTTTTGACCCAAGCCGCGGAAGTTTGTTTGCTGAACCGAACCCTGAAGCGCGAAACCACTTGAAGTACTATAACCAGCCCCGATTTGAATTTGGCCGGTATTTCGTTCTTTCACCACGATATCAACGTCCATCACGTCTGGTTGATTCACTGGAGTTGAAGTTTTGAAATTAACTTCTTCAAAGAATCCTAAGCGCTGGATATTTTCTAAAGACTGACGACGGCGAGTTTCGTGATAAAGCTCACCTTCTCGGACTTTGAGTTCTCGGCGTAAAACTTTGTCACGGCTTTTGCTATTGCCGACAACATTGATACGTCCGAAATAAACTTTGTTTCCTTTATCAAATTCAAAAACCAAATCAACTTTTCGAGCCTGATCATCAAAGCGAGTTCTTGGAATGACGTTCGCGTAGGCATAACCTAAGTCGCCGTAAAGCGCTTGTAATTCACTTAAGTCTTTTTGCAAGACATCGTATGCAAAAACGCCATTGTTCTGAATCTTTGAAGTCTCTTTCAGTTTCTCGACTGGAAAAAGCAAATCCCCTGCGTAATCAACTTCACCCACGGTGTATTGTTCGCCTTCTTCAACCCGGATCGTAATATAAATACCGAGTTTATCCGGAGTTAAAGAAACTTGAGGGCGATCAACTTTTGCTTTTACGTAACCTTGATTATAATAAATAAAGCGTAAGATCTGAGTATCTCGCTCGAAAGCATCTTGCTTGAACTGACCTGAACTTGAAACAGCCGAAAAATAACCTTCTTCTTGAGTCGCAATGCGGCCCTTTAAATAATCGTCAGATAATTTCTTATTTCCGATAAAGTGAATCTTTTTAACTTTCACCTTATCGTTTTCTTCTACTTTTAT
>JANPPO010000066.1:0-5773 GCA_031428555.1 Bdellovibrionales bacterium
TGAAGTCTCTGACGTGAGTAACGTAATAACGAACGGGCTTTCGGTTTTTATCTAAAGTGACAATGCGAAGATTCGCATCTTCAATAAAAGAGCCATTATAATGAATTTCTCGAACGACCGATACATAGGGAGATCCAGGAAAGGTTAGATCAATGCTTTTCGCATCGCATGTCATAATGGATTTGAATTCAACTTCTCCGCCGCCAATCATTCCACCGGGTTTTGCCATAACTAAAGATTGGGCCAAAAGTATCATAAGGACTAACTTTGTTTTCATTTCATGTCTCCTTGGTGTGAGGGGATTATTACCCCTGTCTTGTTAGTTTGTACATTAAGACATTGAAATGAAATTAAACAGATCATTTTACTCGTTATCATTTGCTATAAGAAGAGTATTGATCTACATAGTGAAACATGGAATTTAATTGGAATGCCCGAAACTATCGCCAAATCATCAATGAAAACCTTGGCTATCGCAACCAGCGCAGGCCTCGCGGTGTTATAAAAAAGCTAGCGGATCGACTACGATGTCACTCTACATTTATTGCTCAAGTTCTTTCTGAAAAAGCAGATTTTAGTCCCGAGCAGGGTCTGGAGGTCTGTCTATATTTTGATTTTACTCCAGATCAGCAAGATTTTTTTATGACGCTCTTGTTGCACGAACGGGCGGGGACTCAAACTTTAAAAGATCTCTATCGAAAAAAAATAGAAAGTCTTCAAGAGTTGAGACGCGATCTTAAACCAAAAAATCAGGATAAGAAAAAAGTGGGTAACTTAGAATTATTCGAATCGGAGTATTTCGGAAACTGGCTTTATCAAGCAGTTCATTCTTTGATCATGATTCCACGCTTCCAATCAGTAACAAATATCTCGCGAGCACTTGAAAGAACCATTGAAGAAGTTTCCGCTGTACTTGTGAGACTTGAGCTCATGGGTCTTGTGAAAAAAGAAAAATCGAATTGGAAAAGCACTTTGAATTCGCTTCATCTTGCTAAGGAGTCCCCTTTTATTCGCAATCTGCACGTGTCATGGAAAACTAAAATTCTAACTGATTTGCACCGGGCGGCCGTTTTAGAGGGTACGCATTACAGTGGAATTATTACGGTCACTGAAAAGGATTATCAAAAAGTTCGTGAAATTTTAGCGAAGGCTATTAGTGATATTAGGAAAGTCGTAGAAAGCTCTGATGCTGAAAATCCCTATGTATTGTCATTGGACTGTTTTCAGATGTAAGTTGCGTTTACTTATTCAGCCATGTCTTTAAGGTCGTAGTTATTTCTGGAATTAATTCCGGGTGAATTTTTACATCTTCACCTTTTAGTCCACTTTTAAAAGTTTGAAAGCTTGTTTCCTTTGAATTGGTTTTCAGTAAAAAGTGATCAAGGCCATTTAAGAATTTATTTGAAAACTTTTTATTTTTTGACATCAATTCTGCAATCGGACCCCCATCATTGTCACTGGAGATGACCCAGTCACTCGTGCCATGTATCGCAAACACTTGGCATTTCAAGAGAGTAAGTTCCTTTAGCGGATCTAGCTTTACGATCTCTGCCCAAAAATCCTTGTTTTGCCCATAGAGATAGTAAGTATTGTTTTTCTGTTCACAGTCCGATGGGAATTCTTTGCAGAAAATTTCGGGCTGACCGATTAAGTGATTGGCTCGCTTAATATTCTTAAGTTCTTTTTCTAAAGCTTCTTCAGATAAGTCTTGGCCCCATTTATAGAAGTACACCATTTGTTCGTAATTAAATTCGTCATAATTGCGTCCAGGAGATGCTGACAAGATGATTCCTTTAACTTCAGAGATTTCATTCGCAACAATAGAAACAACGGGACCACCTAAGCTGTGACCTAAAAGATAAATTTCATTTGGATCGACATCTTTTCTTAGCTGCATAGCGCGGATAGCAGCTTTAAGATCGCTGACGTAATCAGAAAATTTTCCATCTGCATATGAACCATTTTCGCTGTTATAACCAGTTCCTCTTTTATCAAATCTTAAAACTAAAAAACCTTGCCCTGCGATAGCGCGCGCCGTTTCCGCAAAAGGATTATACGAACGAGTTTTGCTATCGGTGGTGCCTGGCCCATGCCCCATCTGCATGATAAGGACAGGAAATTTCTTTTTACCATTGGGCTTTGAAACGTATCCCATCAGATTTATGTCTTTTCCTACGGGAAAATGAACTTGTTCTTCAGTGTAGGCTTTAGAAAATAGTGAAATAAAAGGTGCTAGATAAAAAATGAATTTTTTCATAGGAAATTTCTGCCATGTTCGCACTTCCTAAACAAGCTATTAACTCATTGTAGAACCGCTGGCCGTAGGCCAACTCCCAGTGCGACAGGCGGTTCTGCAATGAGTTACAAATTTTAATATCAAGATATGGTTTCTTCCCAAAGGTCGAATAGTTTATTCTTTAGCCGAGGTATAAAATGAAATTAATCGTCGTCATTCTTCTCATTGCAAGCGGCTCAATCGTTCTTGGTCATGAACTTGAAGGTGCCTGGCTAGGTACGGGAAGTTGGTTTCAGTCAGGTTTCAAGCAAGGTCTTCCCATCAATGCCAAATTAAAAATTGAAATGACTGAATCAACATTAAAATTTATGGAATGTTTTGAATCTACTGGCATGAACCAAAAAAATAAAAGGGAATGCCTTGTTTCAAGTTTTGAAATTCGCGACGAGTCGATTTATATGGGTGAAAACAAAGTCGGCGATATTTATCCAAATCGCATCATTATTTTTTACGGTAACAGCCAAGTTTCCGAACAGATTATTTTGCGCGCTGGAAGTAAGGCTACATTGGACTATCAATACAGCTATGCAAATTTAGACGGCGAAAGTGACTTTCGAAAAATTTCGATGGCAAGAGAGTAACTTTTAGCGGTAGATAAACCAAAATAGGAATAAACCAAATACAACTCGATAGATTCCGAAGCCGGTGAAGCCGCGGGAGCTGACGATTTTGATGAAGCCCTTGATTGCGATGATCGCGACTAAAAAGCTCACTACCCAGCCGACGGCGAAGATTTTTGCGGTTTCTGCATTCAAATGAGGCAGAATATCTGTCACTTTTAAAGCCGAGGCTGCCATTAAAGTAGGCACACCTAAGAAAAAGCTGAATTCAGTCGCCTGTTCTTTCTTCAAACCTAAGAACAATCCACCGACGATGGTGGCGCCGCTTCTTGAGGTGCCGGGGACCATTGCACAAGACTGCGCGAGACCTAAAAGTAAACAATCCTTGATCGTTAAACCTTCGATCGTTTTTTCATTTTTCTGGAAAAGATTTTTTCTTTCCATCCAGATCAGAAAAATTCCACCGATTAATGTTGTGATCGCGACGATCAGAAGGCTTCCGATCCAATTATCGATAAATTTTTTGAGCAGCAAACCCAAGACAGCTGTGGGAATGAAAGCTACTATGAGTTTTTTGTAAAATTGAAGATCGAAATTCTTGAAAAACCTTTGCCAGTAAACAATTAAGACCGATAAAATCGCGCCGGATTGAATTCCGATCTCGAAACTTTTTAAGAATTCGGTTTGTTCTAAGCCTAAAAACTGAGATGTAGCAATTAAATGACCGGTTGATGAGATCGGTAAATACTCAGTTAAGCCCTCTATGATTCCTAAGATAATCGCGTCCAAAATAGTCATATCACTGATTTTTGTCGAAACCAGAAACAGAGTTAAATACTTTCTTTCTTCGTAACGCGAAACTGAAAATTCACTTTTTTTAAGAAATAGCTTCTCGATGCTCAAAAAGTCGTCATACGATTTTCAGTAACCACGGAGGGATATATATGAACAAGTTGTTATTGATGCTGTCAATCGCCATTGGAAGTCAGGCTTTTGCAGCGGAATTTTTAGTGAAGTATCGCAATCAGCAGGGGGCTATGGCGGTTCTTTCACCTCGCACATCAAGTACTATGTCGATGCAAGTGTTGGACACTCATGCAACGGGTAACTTGATTCTCGTTAACATTCCAGAAGCGAAAAAAGCACGAGCGATCGTTGAGCTTTTAACGAATCCTGGAATTCAGTATGTAGTGCCAAACTTTAAATTACATAGCTTTGCATCGGTTCCAGTTAGTCAATTATCAACCGTGCCGGTTGAAGCAAACGCTTTGAAAGAACAGTGGGCGATGGCTAAAGTTCAAGCAGAGAAAGCTTGGGAGCGCGCAAAGAATAAAGGTAACAAGAACGTACTTGTTGCAGTTATCGATACGGGCGTTGACTACAATCACAAATCTTTGAGCTCTAATATGGTTAAAGGTTACGATTTTGCTCAAGGTGATGATGATCCTATGGATAAGACATCTGCGCAAAACCCTGGTCATGGTACGCACTGTGCCGGTGTTGTGGGCGCGAATGGTGTTGTTGATGGCGGAATCGTGGGCATGAGCCCCGACGTCAGCATGATGCCTTTACGTTTCTTAGATGAAAAAGGATCAGGCGATCTTAATAACGGTATCAAAGCAATCGATTACGCGATTGAAAAAGGTGCGACGATTATTTCTGCTTCTTGGGGTGCTGAAGTGCCTGCAAGTACGGCAGCTCCATTATTAGAAGCAGTTAAGCGTGCGACTGATAAAGGAATCATTTTCGTAGTGGCTTCTGGAAACAGCAGCAAGAACAACGATACAGCAAATTTCTTCCCAGCAAATGCTCCTTACCCGAACGTGATCAACGTTGCAGCATCGAACCCATCTGATGCTAAGCCAAGCTGGTCAAACTACGGTAAGAAGAACGTTCACGTATCTGCACCGGGCGAAAACATCATGTCGACTTTGCCAGCTGATAAGTACGGAAATCTTTCTGGAACATCAATGGCGACCCCAATGGTTGCTGGTATGGTGGCATTCTTGAAAGCTCAAGATCCTTCATTAACAGGTGTTCAGATCAAAGCCCTTTTACAAACATCAGGTGTTAAGAATTCAATTGATACTGCTTGTAATTGCCGTGTTGATGCTTTCAACGCTGTTGATAATCTTTTATCAAAGAAGCCTTTAATGTATCCAGCGGCTGCGACAATTGCTGAAAAAGAAACTCTTCAATTAGGAGTTATGAATTTAGGCAACGGCCTAACTTACACAAGTTCTAATCCTGCAGCGTTAACTGTTGATAACAACGGTTTAGCAACTGCGGTAGCAAAAGGAACTGCGCAAGTAACAGCGAAAGATTCAAGCGGAGCAACTGCGGTATCTTTAGATATCAACGTTGGTGCGGTATCAAGCAACCCAGGTAACCCGGGAAATCCTGGCGAACCAGGTGAGTGTCCATTAGGAGATCCACAGCTTTGTCAAATCGCGTGTCAGATTTCACCGACCCTTCCATGGTGCACGAAGTAATCTGATCTTGGTTTAAATAAGTTGGTCGCGAGTGTGGCCAGCCAGCCTCGATCTATTTGAACCGAAGTACGCAAATTGATTCGAAAATTTCAGAACTAAACAAAAGGGCCAGAGTGACTCCAATCACTCTGGCCTTTTTATTGCTTTGTATCCTTTGTGAGTCGCTGAACAAAAAAATTCAGAAACTTTAAACACACAAGGGGGAATCGATGAAATCGCTTTTAGTATTAGGAACTTTATTAGCCGCACAAATGTCTTTTGCTGCGAATGGATTATTACCAGGTATTCGCTTGGGTCAGCCAGATTACGGCGGCACAGGTTGCCCTGCAGGAACAGCAAGCGTTGTTCTTTCGCCAGATGAAGATGAAATCACAATTCTATTCGATCAGTTCGTAGCCGAAGCGGGCGGATCTTCTCGAAGAACT
>JANPPO010000067.1:0-3416 GCA_031428555.1 Bdellovibrionales bacterium
ATGAAAATTGCAAACGACATTAGACTCTTGGGCTCAGGTCCAAGAAGTGGTATCGGCGAATTACAACTTCCAGAAAATGAACCGGGCTCGAGCATTATGCCTGGAAAAGTAAATCCAACTCAAAGTGAAGCGATGACGATGGTCTGCGCGCAAGTGATCGGAAACGACGTTGCAGTCAGCATCGGTGGAATGAGTGGACATTTTGAATTGAATGTCTTTAAGCCAGTGATCGTATTTAATGTTTTAAATTCCGTTAGACTACTTGCCGACGCGATGGATTCTTTCACTGATAATTGCTTAGTGGGAATCGAAGCGAACCGCACGCAGATCAAAAAGCACGTTGATAATTCTTTGATGCTAGTAACAGCATTAAATCCGCATATCGGTTACGACAAAGCTGCAAAGATCGCAAAAACCGCGCATAAGAATGGAACAACATTAAAAGAAGAAGCCATTAACTTAAGCTATATGACAGCTGAAGAATTTGACAAAGCTGTTCGCCCAGAAGAAATGACGGGACCACTCAAAAAATGATGAATTTTTCAGAGATTTCGCAAAAAATTCCTTGGATTGAAAGTGGTGACATTAGGCCTTACGTTTTCGTACGGCCTGAAAACCAAATTCAAAATCCAGGTGCAAGACATAAAGCCCCGTGGTTTCCGCACGAGCCTGTTTTAAAAAATCCCCTTGATGTCACAAACATTCATTTCGCCGATCGCATTTACGCAATCGAAGAGCGCGCGTTTGGTCCTTCAAATATGGCGATGCCTCGCTGGGTATTTTATGATTGTGCTGTGATGCCAGGCTTCGTTGCAGGTTTTGCTGCGCGCCCGAGTGCTCTATCACCAGCTGCAAGAAAAGCACTTGATCCGCAAACTATGCAAGCGACGGGAAGTGCAGTGGGGACGACTCCGCATTTACCGCACCTAAAAAGCATCGATGAAATGGATTGGGTTCCACTTTCACTTTTTATTATTATTCCAACGATGCACAAAGGTGAGTGGGTCGCTCACAATCTTTGTTCGGTAAATTCATTATTACCAAAAGAAGAGCAATTTTACGGTCTCGGATTTTTGTCAAAGGCCTTCGGACTTTGGTATGCAAACGTCGAGCAATGTTCAGGAATGACTCAGTGGGGAAGTCCTGCGTTAAAACTTCATTCTCATTATGGCTGGCTCGAAGTGATTGGTTCTTACGCGCCGGTTCACTCTCATCGCCAAACTATCACGTATAGAGCAGAAGTGAAGGCTGATCTTTGGGAAAAATTTTTCTTAAAAGAACAAGACCTCGGATTTTTAGAAAACTATGGAGCTAGTTCTTTTGAGATCAATCCAAAAGACGAAAGCTCTATGGTACAATTACAAAAAGAAATTGAAGCAGACAAAGGGCCTTTTTACTTAAGTGCACATGAAATTGCCCAAAAAAAGCTTGATGAAAAATTAACGATTTACCAACCAAAATCAGCTTTACGATAAGCTTGAAGAAGGGGACTACATGACGACGATGAGCCTACCACCGGTAGCAAAATCTTTTTACACCCACTGCAAGAAGTGCGAGACCGATCGTTACCACACGGTTCTAGCGCATCCTACAAACATCACAGCTAAAATTAAGTGTGAAGTGTGTGCGAAAACTTCAACGTGGAAAGCTCAGTCATCGGCTGCGCAGAAAAAAAGAGCAGCAACTGAAGCTGCAGGCAGATCTCCACGCGCAAGAAATTCTCATAAAGAACAGTGGAACACTCTTTGCGGAGCTGACGTAAAAGCTGAAGAGCATGATTACAATCTCAAAAAGAAATTCGAAGCTAACACAGTTTTGAAACACCCAAAATTCGGTCGCGGCTTTATCAAGTCGACACAAACTGATAAAATTGAAGTGGTGTTTGAAGACGAAGTGAAGATGCTTATGCACAACCGGACTTAAAGAAAATAAAAAATGAGTTGGACCCAAGGACTTAATCCAGAGCAAGTTGAAGCAGTCCTGCATAGCCATGGGCCCATGCTTATTTTAGCGGGTGCGGGTTCTGGCAAGACAACAGTCCTTGTCAGTCGCACGGGCAGATTAATCGCCGAAAAAATCGTCGAGCCTCAGGGGATCACGATTCTTACCTTCACAAATAAAGCCGCCCGCGAACTTAAACACCGAGTAGGCAAAAAAATCGGTGAAAGTGCCAATGGCATTTGGGCCGGAACCTTTCACGGTTTTGGTTTGCAACTTCTTAAATTATTTCCAAATGAAGCCGGTCTCGATGAACACTTCGGAATTCTTGATTCTTCTGATTCCTCAAGCCTAGTCCGCGAGCTTCTAAAAGAAACCAGGTCAGGTGCAAAAGCTGCATTTGATCCGGATCGATTACTCACAATCATCAACGCAAAAAGATCGCAGCAAACTTACGGTCCCCAAGAAGATGAATACGAAGACATGGCCGAGGTTTTAAAAGAAAAATACGAAAGACGTTTGAAATTATTAAACGTCGTCGATTTTGAAAGTCTTCTTCTTTTGCCCTTACAAATTATGAAAGAACACGAAGAAGTTCGTAAACGTGTTCAAAGACGTTGTCAGTATCTGATGGTCGACGAATTCCAGGACACAAATTTTGTGCAAATGGAGTGGATCAGAAATATGTGGGGAGAAAAAGAAAACATCGGTGTCGTCGGTGACGATGATCAAAGTATCTACGGTTGGCGAGGCGCTCTCGTTCAAAACATACTCGATTTTCCGAAAGAATTTAAAAACTGCAAAGTCGTGCAGCTCGACCGAAATTATCGATCGAACGAATACATCTTAAACTTAGCGAATCAAGCAATTCAGCTAAATGAAAAACGTCACGGAAAAAACTTAAAACCCGAACGCGTCTTCAAAGACAAAAACTTACCTGAAGTCTTCGTTCACGAAAATGAAACGGAAGAAGCCGAGGGCGTAGTTCGCGAAATCATGGATCAAATCCGCATCGGCAGAAAGAACAGCGAAATCGCCGTTCTTTACAGGTCAAATTCCCAAGGGGCATTCCTCGAAGGAGAACTCCGCAAACACCGCATTCCCTATGAAATCACCGGTGGCACTTCCATCTTTGAACGTAAGGAAGCAAAAGACGTCCTCGCTTATTTAGAACAAAGCTTAAGACCCAATGATTTGGGTTTAAAAAGAATATTGAATACTCCCAGTCGGGGAATTGGGGAAGTTGCTTTAGAAAAACTCATCAATCATTCAAAATCAAAACAGCAAAAGCTTTTTAAAACTTTGCAAGAAATTGATCTGGTTGGGTTACCGACAGTATCGGCTGAAGGTATAAAAGAATTCATGGAAGTCTTAAAAAAACTACCAGACGCCATTCTATCAGCTGAAAATGTCACAAATGGTTGGAAGTCTTTTTTCGAATCAGTCGGATATTTTAAGTACTTACAAAAAGATTCCAC
>JANPPO010000068.1:0-2877 GCA_031428555.1 Bdellovibrionales bacterium
GGTTCAGGAATCTCTTCAGGCCAATCCACCCAATGAAGATTTAACTTCAGCACCGGTTGCCGCTCCGGCCTTGATCCCAAGGCCCGCTCAAAATTTAACCAATTTTAAAACCGCCGCTAAAGAGTGTTTGGGTGGCGAGTGGACAACTTCGATCGATCTCGCGAAAAATTTAGAAAAAACCTACGGAGTCCAAAGCCGCTCAAAAGATATCGAAAACTTTCACCTCAAGAATCAAAATGGCGAAGAACGTAGAATTCATATCACAAGTGAATCCGCAGAAAAAAAACAAGTTCGCTACTTTGCGGTCGACAAAGAAGGTTTACCGATTCCCATTCCCTTAACTCCCGAACAGCGAAAGATGACTCCTGATCAACAGATCGAGAATTTGAAATCCGATGGCCAGGTCTTTCTTCATCAATCGAAGGAACGTTGGTTATTGGGCAACGGTTCGACGTTCTTAGTTACGTTTGAAAATAACGTTACTCGTGAATTCCAGATCTTCGGCCCCTTCCGAACACTTTCGTGTTTGGAAGATTCTTGTCAGTGTTTGTAGTTTGATGACAACCCTTCGCTTATACTGACTTAAACTCGTAGCCAGCTAGTTTGCAAAATACAAAAAATTAAAAACACTAATTTGCAGAGTCAAAATATTCCATTATAGCGTTAGTAGCCGGCCTAAAAACGCTTAAGTCACAAGTCTTTTCCAACTCTAAATAAGCAAATGAATCATAGGGCACTATGCTTTTCTTAATCTTGATGAGATTTTGTAGATTTGGGAGATTGTGCCTCTTACCCAGTTCCTTAAGAGACGCCACACCAAAAGCGTACTCAACCGGTGACCAGTTTACATCGGGAAAGTTATTGTCCGGATCAAGAGCTTTAGCAATTAACTGTTCTGCCAAGATCTCAGACTTATGTACTTTAATTAATTTTTGAATTTCTTTGTAATGAGGAATAGGCGTAGTGGCCCAAAGAGAGTACGCCTGGAATAGAGATCCCGGAGAGTCTATTGTTTTAAATATGGCGCTGATGAAATCATTTAAATAGGAATCAAACCTAAGGGATTTTTCAGCTCGTACACGAAAATAAGCTGCCTCTGCTAGATTTCCATCTGCCTCATGAATGACAGAAAGAAAAACGAATGGCGCAGAATTCTCAGGGTCTTCTGCTGCAACTTCTTTGAGCAGGCCAATCGCTGATTGTTTATCTAGAGGAACTTGAGCATTAAGGCCGTCAAGCAATCCAGCTCTCGCTAAGGCTAAAAAGAACTTTCCCTGCTTTGACACCTCATTTAAGTTTTCTGAATAAGAGCCCCTTTCAGCGTAAAACCAGGGTCCTACGATAGAGTTCATGTTTTTTAGATTTTTTTGAATAAAAATTTCATTCGATTCAGATTGTCGCTTGATACGCTCTTCGCATTCTGCGTTCTGATTTTGGCCCGGGTCGTTTTGAAATACCTCTTTTGATCTTAGCGATGAATTTTTAACTCGCGGCAGTCTTACTTCTCGGTCATTACCAATTTTTTGATTCAACGGACCATTCATGGCTGCTGCAACTCTATTGCTGTGATCATTGATATTGAAAAACAACACGTATCCGACTGTTACGAATAAAAGGATAAAAAATAAAAGGTTACCGTTCTTAAATTTATGCATTAAACGACTTCAGGATAGGCTTAAGAATATCCACAGCATAGTCCAGAAACTAAACAACAAGAAAAGTAATCCTTTTCGACTTGCTTGATAAATGAAAGGTCTACCTTTTATAGCAAACTCTGATGAAGCGAATATAATTTAACAATTAAAGATTTAAAATCCATTATTTTTTAGTTTGAATTTTGCCACACAGCCATAGCCCGATTGCGTAGCCCGGGAGGAGTGGTAAGAAGAAATAAATGATAAAACCAGGTGCCGCCACTAAAAAAAAGCAAATAACTTTTGGGTTTCAATCGGTTCGGACCAGTCACCAAATATACTTAAGTACCCGATTGTAGTGATTACGCCTGCACCGATTAATGAAAATATGGTGAGATTTAGCTTTTTCTGCCGTAGAAATCCGACTACCACTGCGATGAAAAATGAAGCGGCCGAGCCTATGAAAAGTGAATGGATGTCTTTCATTTAAAAAATCTATTCTTCATTAAAAGGTAGGTCATCAAAGAAATCTTTCCAAGTCGCTTAGTTGCATAACAATGCGTGGACTCCATGATAAGTCTTAATTGGCGGGGACCCTGCGCATCTAAATCCAAAGACTCTTAACATCCCGCTCGCGAGCAATCTCTTTCGCATCTTCATAACCCGCATCGACGTGACGGAAAACTCCCATTGCAGGATCAGCAGTTAAAACTCTTTCTAATCTTCTTGCTGCGGCATCGGTTCCGTCGGCCACAATCACTTGACCAGAATGCTGACTGTAACCCATCCCGACACCACCACCGTGATGAAGACTGACCCAAGTAGCACCGCAAGCAGTGTTTACTAATGCATTTAAAAGTGGCCAGTCGCTGACAGCGTCTGAACCATCTTTCATGCTTTCAGTTTCGCGATTGGGGCTTGCGACAGATCCGCAATCTAAGTGATCTCGTCCGATCACGAGCGGAGCTTTCACTTTTCCTGTTCGAACAAGTTCATTAAACATGAGCCCGGCTTTTGCGCGCTCTCCGTATTCGAGCCAGCAGATTCTGGCTGGTAATCCTTGGAAGGCGATTCTTTTTTCAGCCATATCAAGCCACGTGAGCAAAGCTTTTTTGTGAGGGAATAATTCCCGTAGAGCATCATCAGTGACTTTAATATCTTGAGGATCTCCGCTAAGTGCGACCCATCTAAATGGACCACTACCGCGACAGAAAAGTGGACGAATGTAGGCTGGAACAAATCC
>JANPPO010000069.1:0-4473 GCA_031428555.1 Bdellovibrionales bacterium
TGGTAAGCCAGAATTCAGATTTCCTCAGATTGAACGAAAACCAAAACAATTAGATTTATTGGGTGGTTTTTAATTTAGCTTTTTCGAAAAGCTTTATGAGCGAGCGGCCAACGTCTGCCACGTCCGAAAGAATGGCTGCTCGCTTTCAATATCGGAGCCGCCTGCCACCTTTTGAATTCAGTTGCTACCAGCCTTGCTACTAGCCACTTTTCAGTTTCATTTGAAGGCTTCTTCGATTTTTCCACAATATTAATAACAGCTTTATCAAGCTCATCATATGGTGGAAGTGAATCTTGATCTTTTTGATTTGGCCTTAGTTCAGCACTAGGAGCGCGATCGATGATATCTGCAGGAATAATTTCAGCACTAGAATTATAATACCTAGCCAAATCATAAACCTGTTTTTTCGTTAAGTCCCCAATTGGAGCCAAGCCACCGCACATATCTCCATACAGTGTCGCATACCCAGTAGCGTATTCAGATTTATTCCCTGTTGTTAACAGAAGACTATTTTGATGATTTGCATAGGACATAAGAAAAAGTCCACGAAGCCTGCTTTGCAAGTTTTCATGAACTAGGCCAAATTCCTTAATCTGCATTTGTTCATTAATTTGTTTTGAAATTGTATCGTAGGCATTATTGATACTGCTTGTGAACATCTCGATTTTTAAATTCTTAGCTAATGCAGCTGCAAGTTTTAAACTTTTATCAGCACTGTGAGGACCTGGCAGAGCAAAACACTTTACTGCCCCAGCGCCAAGAGCATCGACAGCCAAGCAGGCAACCACAGCAGAATCAATTCCGCCGCTTAAACCAAAGTGAACTTTCATCAGGCCCGTTTTTTTACAGAAATCCTGAATTCCCAGAACCAGCGCTTTTCGTAGTTTTTCGATTTCAGAAAGTTTTGCGGCTTTTGCCCATACTTCTTCAGTATCTAAATCAAAAACATTGAGGTCTTCTTCAAAAGACTGACATTGCATGATCCGTTTTCCCTTTGGAGATAGAACAAAACTTGCACCGTCAAAAATAATCTCATCCTGAGCACCTACTAGATTTGCATAAAGAATCGGTGCTTTAAAGTGCTGCGCGGTTTTAAGTGCAACATGGTCACGTAGTTTCTCTTTTCCGAGAAACCAAGGGCTTGCACTTAAGTTAATGACTAGGTCGACACCTTTAGCTTTAATTTTTTTAATTGGATTTTCACCGTAAGAACTAATTTTACTTTTATCTTCCCAAGCCCAGATATCTTCACAAATTGTCAGGAAGAATTTCTTTCCTTTTATCGAAAAGAAATTTTTCGACATATCACCATGCTCTATAAAGCGAGCTTCATCGAATACATCACCTGTTGGTAACAACTGTTTATTGAAAACCTTCGCGGGCTTTCCCTTTTCCATTAAAACTGCTGAATTAAAATAAGGGCGGCCCTTTTTATTTTTATTGCGCGTTAATGTACCGAAAATGACGATGATGTCTTTGGGAATTTTCTTATGAATCTCGAGAGTTGCCTTTTCTAGGCTTTCAACAAGATCAACACGCTCAAGAAGGTCGAATGGATGGTAGCCTAGTAAGCTTGATTCAGGAAACACAACAAGATCGACTTTTCTTTGCCGAGCTTTTTCTGCAAATTCTAAAATTTTAGTTTTATTGTGATCGATGTCGCCTAAGACGGCGTTAATTTGTGCAATTGCAATTCTAGTCATTTAACTTATTGGTCTTTATCGCAGCAACCTGGAATTTCTTTCCGGCCGGTAAAGCCCTCCTGATACCCGTGAATATACTGTATGTCTTTTTCAGGAAACTTCCAACAAAAGTATCCATTTCCGTTATCAAAATCCACTAACCAATAGCCTTTAGGAATCCCGCCTAATTTTTGAATTTTCCCCTGCCAGGCTTCGATAGTTTTTTGAACGTCTTCTTCCATGGATTGAATGCGCGTTTGTGGAACATTTTTCATGGCGTCAATTTGACTCATCATTCGCTTAACCTCAGAGTGAGCCTTTTCGGTTAAACGATAGATCAGCGGCAACAAGTCTTGTGCTTCAGGATGAGAGAATGTTCGCTTAGAACCAATTGCTACAATGTTTTCCACAAGGAAGGTTTTTGACCACATGTAGGAAAGATTCAACAAAAACACGACAAGACAGAAAGATTAAGAAAAGTTTGGAAAAAATTTTTGGACGCAGTGAATACTAATTGTCTGAGTTATTCGTCATCTGCATGGCCTGACTGCCCATCAGAATGATGATGAATAGAATGATCAAAATAAAGAAGAATATTTTGAAGTAGATGCTGAAATCTGTCTGGACATTCAAGTCGTCTTGAAGTTGCTTTTCCGGAGGAGGTTTGACGATAAATTTCTTGTTTCGCTTTTGTGTAAAGTCTTCAGAATCGACTGCGATCGTTCTGTTTTTATCTTGTTGTTTTTCAATTTTTTTTCTGTCGTATTCAGTCAAACCAGAGAGGTCAACTTTTCGAGTTTTCTTCTTTGTGTTTGTTGCCACTCTTCCTGAACCACTCGCATTGAATCCTTCGCTAGCATTAAAATCATCGACTGGAATAGTGGTCGTTTTATCATTGGCTTGTTCAGCCCTCGCGTTTCCGTTTGATCTCATGCCGTTTCGGATAATTGAAGATTTTGTAACACGAGAACTAGAAGAACCAGAGCCCGAAGAGCCCCCAGCCTCTGTTCCCCCAGAGCCGTCGGCACTACTAGATTCACCTTTTTCATTCTCGGAACCTTTTGACCCGTTTTTATCGCCCGGTTTATCAACACTTCCATCTAAATTTCGAGCTTGAAACTGGGGCCTGTCAGCATCGCAACTAGCTGTAGATGTGGAGTCCACGCCGACTCTGGGAAGCTCTCCGGTTTCGAGCAGGCATCGTACATATTTGTTGTTTAGATCGCCTAAAAAGTTTTGTAGCGGCTGAAATAGGGCGATTGTGAGCGCACCTAACAACATCACCATCATCACAATCATGAGAAGATACTCAATCATGGCCTGGCCTTTTCGACCCTCAATCAATAGAACACTTCGAGTTCGCCTAAAGTCTCGTAAGCGTTGTGATTTTAGATTAAACCGGTGAAAATAGTTCATCATGTATCGTATCGGATATTATAGACTCAAATCTAAGGTTTTGCTGGTGGCTGTCTCATTATGGATCGCTGGCAGCTTCTCTATGGCAACAGAACCCCCTTTAAATCTATTAAAGGAAGCAGAGACCCTTCAGAAAACTGAAAATGGGGACCAAAAAGCTATTGATTACCTCTGGAAGAACTCTGAAAAGCTTCAGCGATCAGAACTTTTGTATCTCTCAAAATTGCTTATAAAAAATAAAAATTTTAAGGACATCTTAAAAACAAGCGAACTTGCGCTGGCAAAGAATCCGCAAGATGCGGAATTTTTAACTCTTCAAGGTAAGTCTTACTTAGAGCTAAGTAAGGATAAAAAAACTTTAGAAAAAGCGCAGGAATCTTTGCGTGGCGCAATCGAAGCAAATCCAAAGTTTGAACCTGCCTATTTAATTTTAGATGATTATTATCAGAGACAGGATCTTCAATATAAAGCGCAGAAAAAAACGATGCGCTATCTTCAGCCTCGCAGACTTTTATACGAAGACCTAATTCAACATGTTGGCGAGAAGCATCTTTATCAAGCAAAGCTTTGCGAGATAAATACAATCGATGGCGTAAATGATCAGGCTTTAAAACAATGCAAAAGAGCAGCTGAACTTAAAAAAGATGACGTGCTTTCAAGACTTAATTTAGCTCAAGTATATAAACAAACCGGCGAGAAAAAAGAAGCTCAAGATATCCTAGAAAAAACAGTTAAAGAAAATCCCAGATCCATTGATGCTATAACTGCCATCGCAACTAAGATGGAAGAAGAAAAAAACTTTGGAGTTGCTTATGGTTACTTCAAAGATTGCTTAAATGCCTCTGATAAGGCTGATAATTGCAGACGAGGCCTTGGCTCAAGCGCCGTTTCTCTTAAAAAATGGCAAGAAAGTTTTGATGCTTTTCAAAGGCTCTGTCGCAAAGATCGAAAATGGTCTGCTGACGTTAGAAAAGCTTCAATGGTAGCAAAAGATCTGGGCGATCATCAGTGGCAACAAAAGTTTCTTGAACTTTCGCTGAACTGTAATATCTAGTACAAAATATCTTCGAAAAATGCACCTCGTTGATTACTTTCGTCAATCACGTGTATTTCTAATACCCAAAGATTTTCAACGGGTACTTGTTGAAACTTAAAAAGCTTTTCCGAAGAAAATACTCTATGAGGAAAATCCCCCAAGCGATGCCCTGCCATTTTAGGGTTTAAGACATAGCCCAAACTTATTGCTTGATCGTTTGCAAATTCAAACAGATCCTTGCCTGACTTACATTCTTGCTTCCAAGATTTTGCCGTATTCAAAAAGATTGTCACACTTGCTTGCACAAGCGCATGTCTTTCGCGGGAACCATTTCCGATG
>JANPPO010000070.1:0-7438 GCA_031428555.1 Bdellovibrionales bacterium
AAGTGGAATAAGAAGTAGAAAAAAAGCGGGATCCCTTAAGGTCAAAGCTCATCCTCCACCATTTTTTCGATCAGGTTTCTGGTTTCTAAAGTAATGTCGATAAAATCTTGAGTCTTCGCTTGCTTATGAGTCGCGTTCAAACGCTGCCACCGCTTATTCCAAAATTTAAGTTCGTCTTTGTATTTGACGTAAATTTTGGGCGCATAAGTTTTAAATTCTTTTTCTAACCGGTCAGAAGACTGCCCAAGCAAAGCCAGTTTAAATTTTTGGCCCCAGAATGTTTCACCGATCTGACGAAGTTCTTTTAAATAAACTTGTGCAGGAATCTGCAATTCATCTTGTTGATCTTGAACTCCAGCTTTCCTTGTTAGAATCCGTAAATCTCTGTGAAACTGCACGACAGGTGTTGGCCCGGTTGTGCGATTCTTAATAGTTTTTAGAATCTCGATTCTTTCACGGCGATTTCTCCAGCTCCAGGCAAGTAGCATGACTGCAATTCCTATAACTGAAATCAAAATGACCCAGTAGACCATTGGCATCGGAATCGCCATGGGGCCCATGGGACCAAAAGGCTTTGGTGGTTCAGTCGCGGTTTCTGGCGGCGGTAACACACTTTTCACTTCAAACTTTACGCCAGGTAATTCTAAAGTTGTTTCGCCGTCAGTGATCGAGATCTTTTCAAACGCCTGATTGCCGACACGGTAACTTGTAAATTGAATGTCAGCTGTTTTTGGATCACGTAATTCGAATTTTAAAACTTTGAGTGCGTATTTATCTTCTAAGCCCGTGACTTGCGCGTTTCCAACTTTAAAAGTAAGTGGAAACGGCCCCGCACAAGCTAAGTCAAAAACATGCCCGACGGTAATGGGCTGTTGCTCCAAGCCTCTTTGAGAGCAAGAAAATTCGCTCATTTCCCGCGTCTCCTTCTGGCAAAGAACTGAAGGATAGGTTTATAAAAATCTTTTTGATTTGATAAATCGATAATTTCAACTTGCGAACTTTTTAATTCAGCAGATTTGCTTTGCAAATCTTTTTGTCTGAGTTGCTGTAGAGATCGGTTGAAATCTTTTGAACTTGTATCAACAAGCATCTCTTCTTCTGTTTCGGGATCCCATAATTCAACTAGCCCAATCGACGGTAGGGCAGCTTCGAACTGATCTTCAATTCGGCATGCGATCACATCATGTTTTCTGCCCAAGCGTTTTAAAGATAGGTTGTAGCCTGTATCCATAAAATCACTTAAGAGAAATACAACGGATTTTTTCTTCAACACGCCTTGAAGAAAATCAGAGGCCGCCGTAATTTTAGTTTGAGAATGTTTCGGCTCGAAAAAAGCTAAATCCCGAAGCATCCGCTGAACTTGGCCGCGACTTTTCTGCGGCGGCAAATAATGCTCGACAAAATCTGTGAAAAGAACAAGACCTACTTGATCACCATTTTTAATTGCTGATAAAGCCAGAGTTGCAGCGACCTGAACTAATTTTTCACGCTTACTTGTCTCGCCACTTCCGAAAGAAGTGGAGCCGCTTAAGTCCACACAAAGAACAATTTGTAATTCGCGCTCTTCATCAAATTTTTTAATAAACGGTGTTCCGGTCTTGGCCATCAGCGCCCAAGAGATATGCCTGATATCATCGCCTGCGACGTATTCCCGGAAATCAGAAAAGGTCATTCCTTGTCCACGAAAAGCCGTTTTGTATTGGCCTGAGATAACAGAATCCACTAATCTGCGAGTGCGGATTTCTAAAAGTTTCGTCTGCTTCAGGAGTTCTGCGGGCTTTATCATAGAATCAAATGACCTCAACCTCCGAGATGATTTCTTTCACAACATCGTCAGTTGTGACGTTCTCGGCTTCGGCTTCGAAATTTAGAATTAATCGGTGACGGAAAACTAAAGTGATAATCGATTTCACATCTTCTAAAGTCACATACCCACGACCGCGCAAAAATGCTTGCGCTTTACTTGCACGAAATAAAGAAATCGTCGCACGAGGTGATGCGCCCACTTGAATCAAGTCCGCAACTCGCGCTAAACCATAATCTTTCGGATGACGAGTCGCCATCACAAGATCAACGATATAATTTTTGATTTTCGCATCAACATAGATCTGATCAATTCGTTCAGAAGCTTTTAATAAATTGTCCTGAGTGATCACTGCGTTGAGTAATGGCTTATGATTGCCACCAGCTTTATTTAAAATCTCGAGCTCTTCTTTTTTTGTTGGGTAAGTCACATGGATCTTAAACATGAACCGATCCATCTGCGCTTCGGGAAGTGGATAAGTTCCCTCTTGCTCGAGCGGATTTTGAGTTGCCAAAACCAAGAATGGTGCTTCAAGTTTGTAAGTTTGTTCACCGATGGTGACTTGTTTTTCGGCCATCGCTTCAAGCAGTGCAGATTGAACTTTTGCAGGCGCACGATTGATCTCATCGGCTAAAACGATATTCGCAAAGATCGGCCCTTTGCGCGGAGCAAAGTCACCCGTCTTCGGATTAAAAATCATCGTACCAATTAAATCCGTAGGAAGAAGATCCGGCGTAAATTGAATTCTTGAAAAATTAAGAGAGATCGTTTGCGACACTGCGGAAATCGTTAGCGTCTTCGCTAAACCCGGAACACCTTCAAGCAAAACGTGACCGCCGGTCAGAAGCCCCATCAAAATTCCATCAATCATTTCATTTTGTCCCACAACGACTTGCGAGATCTGAGCCTTCATAAGATTGATAAATTGACTCTCTTGGGCGATTTGCGCATTCAGCGTCATCAAATCTACGTCTGACATCTTGGCACTCCTTAGAAATATTCTTAGATCTTATTTCACCTTTTTGCTTGAAGGCGTGCAAGGAAGTTCGGTAGAGTTTTTGTGAATGATAAAACAACGTAAGAACTCGACTCAAGTCTGGATATTCATCGTCTCTACCAGTCTGCTATTTTTGGTGCTGAGCTCACAATTAGCGGGACGTCTGGGTCTCTTTTTGGGTCTTGTCGTAGCTCTACTGTTTCATACTCTGATTTTTATTTGGGGTGATGGCCTGTTGTTTCGAAAATTTAAGATGACTCCGCTGTTGGGCCAGGATCCTTGGGGCTTGAACAACAAAATTAATTCCTGGATCAAATCAGATCACATTAAACTTCCTTCGAAAGTAGATCTGTTTCTTTTGGAATGCGAACTACCCACCGCTTTTAGTTTTGAAGCACCTTGGAAAAACCCACTAGTAGCCATTTCAACTTCAATGTTTAAAAAGTTAACTCAAGAAGAAATTGAAATGATTTTAGTTCATCAACTTTGCCAGATTCAACATCGCCAAACAGTTCGATTTGCTATTTGTAGTTTGATCGCGAATACGATTGCGCAATTGGGATTATTTTTGGATCGCTTATGGATTCCAAATTCGGTTTTCAATCGAAAACAGAGTCCCTTTATAACGATTCTTTCTCCAGTTATATCACTTTTCATTCGAATCTCTCATTCCCTCCAAGACCAATATGTTATCGATCAGCATGCGGCGCAGCTGATTGGTTCGCGGGAAAAGCTAGGTAGATTACTTTGGAAGCTTGAGGGCTGGTCTTTGACGCGCCCCATGGAAATTCTTCCTGCAACGTCTCACCTCTTTATTGTCAATCCCTCAAGAATCAGGCAAAAAAATAACCTGCTCCAATTTCATCCCGCAACTCGGGATCGTTTAGAAAAATTGGTCGGGTCATACCCCGTTTAAGCTTGAGGCAACCTCCGCAAAGGAGGTTCCAGCAATAGGAGTTAATGTGAACGAATCTGAAAAAGTGGGCGCTAGTTTTTCCATGCTTGTGATGTCAGTTGCTTCGAGTGCTGCGATGGCACTGGGCCTAACGCCTGACCCACAGTCTGGAACTACCGAGATAGACAAAGAAATGGCGCGTTTTAATATCGACCTTTTATTAGTCCTGCAGGAAAAAACAAAAAATAATCTTTCTAAAGAAGAGACAGAATTATTGGGTCATTTATTAAATGATTTACAGCTAAAATATGTTCAGCTTAAATAAATTTTACAGTTCTTTATGCCTGACTTAATAATTTTTTTGTAAGCTTGCCAAAACAAATAAACGACTCATAGTTTGAATACTTTAAAGGAGTCCTGATGAAACACATTCTTGCTCTTATCCTCTCAATTTCAACTGTTGCTGAAATGAGCTTCGCTCAAGTTCCGCAAAAAACTCCGCCGCCGATGAAGTTATCTGATCCTTTGCCGGCAAATTTATTTGTCGAGTTAAGTCGTATTATTAACCCAGCGATCGTGAATATCTCGACCTCACTTCTAGCGCGAAAAGGGGCTAGGCCTGGAATGCGCGATCCAATGCTTGATATGCTCGAGCGTTATTATGGATTTCAAATGCCACAAGGACCGACTCCGAATAAGCCTCAGCAAATTGGCTTAGGAACTGGATTTATTATTCGTGAAGATGGTTTGATTATAACAAATAATCACGTCATCGAAGGCGCTGACATTGTTCAAGTCACACTTTCTGATTCAGATAAGGTTTACGAAGCCAAAGTTATAGGAACTGATAGCAGAACAGATATTGCGCTTGTTAAAATTAAAGCTGATGTGAAACTTCCGGTTGCGGCTTTAGGAAATTCGAAAGACTTAAAAACTGGCGAATGGGTTGCAGCATTCGGGAATCCGTTTGGACATTCCCACTCGATGTCGAAAGGAATTGTTTCCTCAATCAATCGTGAAATTTCTGAAATTAACAGAGTTCCATTAATTCAAACAGATGCTAGCATCAATCCTGGAAATTCAGGCGGTCCCCTTGTTAACACTTTAGGATATGTTGTCGGTGTGAATTCAGCTATAGATCCCCGTGGACAAGGAATTGGTTTTGCAATTCCAATTGATGAAATCAAAAAAATTCTTCCTGACCTCGAACAGCGTGGTTCAATTAGAAAAGGTTATTTAGGTTTAGCATTAGGTGATCACAATGCTGCAAGTGCCGAAGACTTAGGATTAGATGAAAAGAACTTAGGCGCTGTGGTAATCAAAGTTGTGCCTCGGGGGCCAGGCGATAAAGCTGGTGTCAGAATGTATGACACGATTACAGAATTCAATGGTCGAAAAATAAAAAGTTCGGTTGATTTGATGGATGAAGTTTCAACCCAGGCACCGGGCAGTATTGTTGCAATGAAAGTTCTTGCGCCGAATCGAAAAACAAGAAATTTAAAAGTCACAATCGTTGAAAGACCAACTGATCAAAAATTAGCAGGACTTAATTCATCTCAATCTGCTGATCAAATTAAAGGACAGAAAGCGCCGCACGATATGGGCTTTGCAGTGACTGATTTAACAGATCAATTACGTAAAGAACTTCAGTTCGAAGGCGACATCAAAAAACCGATCATCATCAGTGTCGATCGCTCGTCTCTTGCTTCGATGGCGGGTCTGCAAGTTGGAGATATCATTTTAGAAGTGAATAAAAAAGAAGTCACAACTGCAAATGATGTTGTTAAGTCATTGAAGAAAAATGAAAACAGTATCCGAGTTGCGCGGGGAAATCAGATCATCGTTGTGACTTTTAGTAAGTAATTTTCACGCGATTAAGTACAATTTTGTTTAATTTGTCGACCTACTTCAACTGCGAAGTAGGGCTTTGACTCAATTTGAGACATGTCCGCGAAATATCCTCTAATATCCTGAAATTTCTTAGTTTCTGGACCCATTAGTCCGATAAGTACCTATGAACCGAAACATAGTTGCACGTAGTCGGGACACCCTATGTTTATTCACCCAAGCTTTAAAATACTTGGGGCGAATTTTGGGCATTCTTGTTTTCTTTTTCTCGACCAATCTTCTCGCAGCTTCTGGAATTACCTACCACGGTCGCATTATCAAACCGGATGGCATCACTCCTGTTAACTCAGTAACGACTCAGTTTAGAATCCAAGTTCGAACTCCCGGTTCCGAAAATTGTCTTTTATGGGAAGAGCAACAAACAAAAGACCTCAGTGCCACTAACGGAGTTTTCAGTCTTACGATAAATGATACCGGGGAGCCTTCTCGTATCGCAAATACTCTACCCTACACAATCGAAAGAGTTTTTTCGAATCGAACCGGTTTCACAGGTTTAACAAACTGTAGCTCGGGTTCCATTTACACTCCGTCATCGGCAGCCGAAGGAAGATTCCTACAAGTTTATTTCAGAGAAAATCCAGCCGACCCATGGGAGCAAATGCCCACCACGAAAATTAATTTCGTTCCACTCGCGCTTAATTCGGTTCAGTTGGAAGGTTACGCCGCAAACGAGTTTTTAAAAATAGATCCTTTGGCTATTTACACCCCCCTAACCGCTGCGAATGTCGACACGCTAGAGGAAATAATTGCTGGAACGAATGCGCAGTACGTAACTCCGACTACGGCATTTGTTGGTGATGTAACTGGGAACGCCGGCGCGACAGTAGTTGAAAAAATTCGTGGTACAAATGTTGTGGCGACGCCTCCAACTGCAAATCAAGTTTTAAAATTCGATGGTACAAACTGGGTTCCTTCTGCTGATGCGACTGGGGCAGCGCCTGGTGATGCTTCTTATTCTGTAAAAGGTATCGTGCAGATTAGTACGGATCTTGCGACATCTGGTTTGTTTATTGCGGGCGGTACCCTTTCGTTACCAAACGTGATCACTGCTGGTGGTCCTATTGGTGGCGCACAAACCGTACCCGTTATTACTTATGATTCCAAAGGTCGACTGACTGCGGTTACAACAGCGACAATCAATGATACGACGAAATTGCCACTTGCTGGTGGAACCATGACTGGCTCTATCGACATGGGTACGCAGAATATTACCAATGCCACGAGCCTTGCCTCAACAAATGTTTCAACAAGAAATTTATTACTAAGTGATAACGATACAAATCGGATCACGATCAGCTCTCCAGCTAATATAGCAGCCGATTATTCTTTAACATTGCCTACAACTGCCGGTACAAGCGGTTACGTATTATCAACTAATGGAAGCGGTGCTTTATCTTGGATCAATCCTTCCACTGGTTCAGTTACTGGAGTTTCTTCCGCAAACAGTTATATAACTGTAGCAACGGGCTCAACTACGCCAGTTATTACTGCTGTCGTTGGAACAACTGCAAACACATTAGCTGCCGGAGATGATTCGAGAATCACTGGTGCTTTTGTAAATGGTGGAAATACCTTTATTGCGACTGCGACTTTAGGAACAAACTCTGCAGATAATTTAGAAATTGAAACCGGCGGTACAACGAAGATGACCGTTTTAAATAATGGAAATGTGGGAGTTGGAACGAATAATCCAACTCAAGGAAAGCTCGTTGTTCAAGACAACACGGATAGTTTTAATTACATGTTTAACTTAGTGAATAATAGCGCTGGCACAAATGCGAACGCTGTTATGGGACTTTACAATGACACTGGCCTAAGTGCTGAAATTTATACC
>JANPPO010000071.1:0-5314 GCA_031428555.1 Bdellovibrionales bacterium
CCCTTTAAGGTCATCCTAGTTGGCTACGCTTGTATTATGACTTCTCCTTTCTAATCTAAATTCATTTTTTTATTTGTGCCTTGTTGAATCTTACGTTCAACAAGGCACAAAATGTACCACTCAGGTACCAAAAGGTTTGTGATCTCTAGTTCGCTCTTTTTACCTAATTAAACTAATGCAAATTGTGTAATTTATTTTCTGTTAGCTTTTTCACTTGCTCGACTAATTGGCTGCGGGAAACTGGCTTTGTGATGTGATCATTGCAGCCTGCTTCCAGCGAAGAATCTCGTTCTTCTTTCATCGCGTGAGCAGTCAAAGCGACAATTGGTTTTTCAAAGTTATTCTCTCGAAGCCTTCGGGTCGCGCTCAATCCATCTAGCACAGGCATTTGAATATCCATCAACACGATGTCGTAATCATTGTGGAGAGCTTCTTCGACAGCCATTTCACCGTTATCGACGACATCAACTATTGCGCCTGCATTTTCCAAGTAACGACTCATTATAATTTGATTGTCGATCACATCTTCAGCCAGAAGTACCCTAATGTCTTTTAAACTAAGATCTGTAACAGGTGCGGTGATCAGCATTTCTGGCCTAATCTTGGTGTAGACCTGATTAACAAAAGGTATATTGATGAGTTCTCCGGTATCGATCTTAACAATAAAAGTGGACCCTTTTTCAGGAATACTTTGCAGAATTTTTAAGTCTCCACCTAATTGTTCAGAAAGTTTTCGAGACAAAGCAAGGCCAAGTCCTGTTCCGCCAAAACGTCTGGTGATCGACTCATCGGCTTGAGCAAATGGGTGAAAAAGTTTGATTTGATCAGCATCTGAAATTCCTATTCCTGTGTCTTCAACCTCGATAGCGAGTAAATTTTTGTTATTTTCATTCATTTTTTCTTGGCGCAGAGTAATCGTGATTCGGCCAGTTGAGGTAAATTTGATGGCATTACCAACTAGATTGACTAAAATTTGCTTGAGCCTGCTAGGATCAGATAAAATCTTATCAGGAACTGGACTACCGAGCTTGACCTCAATGTTAATGTCTTTCGCTTCTACTTGAGGGCGCAGCATAGAGACAACTTCATGTGTAATTAAAAGCGGCGAAAATCTTGTTTTTTCAATTGGGGGGTGACCGGCTTCAATTCTTGATAAATCGAGAATGTCATCCAAGAGTTTTAATAGGCCTCGGCCACTTCGATCGATTCGGTTAACACAATCAAGTCGCTCACTTGATGAAAGATTAGGATCTTTCAGTATTTCGGTGAAGCCTAAAACCGCTGTCATCGGAGTTCTAATTTCGTGGGACATATTTGCAAGGAAAGCGCTTTTGCTGTGATTGGCTATTTCCGCTAATTGTTTTGCATGCTCAAGTTCGGACTGGATGCGTTTCATTTCGGTAATATTTTGAAAAGGCATAATGACGGTCGCTTCATGTCCATACATAGCTGGAAGAGTGATAGAGCTTACATTAACTATAAATTCACCATTTTTTGTTTTCCATCGTACTTGTTGGTTATCAATTTCTTCTCCCCCTATCGCCGCTCGATTGGATAATAATTCTTTTGGTCCGAAGCGATTTCCCTCTAAATCATAAACTTCAATAGCGTCAGACGGATCTTCTGCTTCATTTGCTTTTAACAGAGAATCACCATACATCTGATCGGAATAATGATTTGAAAACAAAAACTTACCCGTTTTTATTTCATTCATAATAAGACCAATAGGTAAGCGATTGAGAACTTCTTCTAACCACTTTTGCTGATTTTCAATCAATTCACGAGATGCTTCCATCACTTTTCTAGCGTTAACTTGGCCGGAAACATCAATCACGAGGATTAAAATTCCTTCAGCTTCGTCCTGAATATTTTTAAAAGGTTCGTATAAGAAATCAAAATAGAATGTTTCAACCGTACCATCAGAATTTTGGATTTTCGATGTAATTTCTTTGCCGATTTTTCTTTCACCAGTCAAATAAACTTCATTCAGCAATCCATCGGCAGATTGTTTCATGCTATCAGAAATACCATTCGCGAGTTTCATTCCTTCGACTTTTTTCCCACCACATAGCAATTTTGTATAACAAGAATTTGCGAAAACGAAGCGATGATCTGGCCCTTCAACCATAGCTATTGGAATTGGCGCTTGGTCAAAAAGTTTTAAAAGTTTTGAGCGTTCGCTTGAAAGAAGTCTGATATATTCGCTTTTTTCTCGTTCAATTTTTGTATCTTCGGCTACATCGCGGAAAGCTAATACAACACCCGAAACATTTCCTGATTTACCAAAAATCGGGGCTGCCGAAGCATTTTCGATAGATATTTCTGTTGAATCTCGGTTCACCAATGTCATTTGCGAAGAAAGGTTTATCATTTTTTTTTCTCGATAAACTTTCGATATTGGATTCAAAATTGGTTTTTTGGTTTCGTTTTCAATGACCTTGAAAACTGAATTTAGGGGCAGGTTCTGAACTTCGTAAAGTTTCCATCCCGTAATATTTTCTGCGTCACTGTTCATGAACTCAATTCGATTAAATTGGTCTGTTGCTATAACAGCATTTCCTAGACTGCGAAGTGTCGTTGAAAGCCAGCGCTCACTATTCTTAAGGTCAATTAAAAAATTTCGACGTTCAGTGTGGTCGACTATGGTTAAGACTGCGCCATTAATTCGGCCATCACGAACAACAGGAGTTGAGCGATAGTCGGCATTAAAAGATGTTCCATCTGATCTCCATAATACTTCATCCTCAATGTGAGCCGTGTTTCCAGTTCGCAAGGATTGAATAATCGGGCACTCTTTAATTGGATATTCGGAACCATCTGCATAACTATGATGAATTAGCTCGTGACTACTTTTCCCCACCATTTCTGTTTCCGTTTTGTATTTGAATAGCCTTAAGGTTGCAGGATTGACGTAATTAATAAGACCTTTTTCGCTAATCCCAATAATACCTTCGGAAGTGGAATCCATTAAGGTTCTAACATCACCGAGTGCTGATTTAAGTTTCTCCGCGCTTTCCAAGAGGGCTTTTTCTGCGTTCACTCTTTTCGTTGTTTCAGTGCAAGTGACAATTACGCCTGAAACTTTGCCAAGATCATCAAAAGCTGGCGAATAGCTATAGGTCCAAAATACTTCTTCAATCTTGTTATTTCGATAGATCGGAACCAAGTGATCTTCCTTCCAGATACCTTTTTTTTCACTTAAAACTTCGTCAATTTGAGGGCCTATGATGTCCCAGATTTCGGGCCAGCATTCGATAGCTTTTTGACCCATAGCTTTGGGATGCTTGCCATTTCCAAAACTAGGCAAAAAAGCGTCGTTATAAAATGAAATTAAATCTGGACCCCAAAAAAGAAACATGGGGTGCTTGTTTTTAAATATCATCGCAAGCAGACATTTTAAACTGATGGGCCAAAGAACAGCTGGACCCAATGAAGACTTCGACCAATCAATGGAACTTGCTAAGCGGCCGGTTTGGCTCTCATCGAAAAAGTAGAGTGGGCCTGATGCAGAAACGTTTGTATTATCGTGATCTAAATCCATGTTATTAAAATCCCCACCGTCAAAATTATTAATTCTTATAGAAACTGAGGAATCATTTCTAGGTTCATTTCAAATAAGTTTCTAATTAAAGACACTGTTAATTTTTTTCACCTTACTTTTTTCCATAACATTTAAATTTACATAAATTCCATTAAGTTTCTTTAATAAAGGAATTTTATTTATTTTGAATCTATTTAATAGCTCAGACGAAACACGACTACTCACGTTAATTTCATTTAAAGTAGAGTGAATTTAACGCTGAATCTGGAAGAATGACTAATTCTGTGCGCCAATGTTTAGAAAGTTGACTGACGAGAATTTAAGGCGCACTTCTTCAGTCAACAGGAGAGTAAACATATGAAAAAGTATTTACTAATCGTAGTGCTTCTTAGCGGCATCAACGTATTTGCCGGAGCACACATTTTTGAAGTAACACCACTAAAAGGGAAAGAATTTACTATCAACTTTAAAACGAAGCAGACTTGGCCCAATAGAATTTGCAACCTTAAGGTAACTCGGCTTGATATTATTTCCCCGGTCCCTAAAGAAGATAGCGGAGCAACGTACGGAAGAATCCAGATGACAACGGAGCTCGATCGATGGAAGCCATGCATGACGGGAAGCGGTCCCAACATTGGAACTATGGATTTCCGCGTTGGTTGGTCATTGCCGGAATTGCATTATGGTAGTTATGAAGTTTTAATTAATGGAATTTTGGAAGGAAAACTTCATCTAGCTTTTGGCAATGCGCAATTTGAAAGTCAAAAATAGCTCAATTATAAAGACTCAATTCTTAATTTTCTGACTCAAGGAAAGCGTGCTGACACTTTGGGGCCGTAAATTCGACTCAGCCAACTCCATCGCAAATGCCAAAGCTAATTTCGCAATCGCGGCTGAATGCTTAAAGCTCAGTTCTGGCGAAATGACATCTCTCGGAGTGTGGATATTCGGATTCATTTGGTTCGACATCGATTCAAATGGAAGAACCGCTGGGAATCCCTGTCGGTGCCAGGAAGCATGGTCGCTGCAGCCATAGCCACACTTATCGTCTAAAATTTTAAGTCCAATGTAAGTTTCGTTTACCTGCTTCATATAATCTTGAAGCCAGGGATGAGTAAAATCAGTGATATTTGTAATTGTCATTTCCCCTGTTCCCGGAAACAAGGTCATATCGAGTTGCAAAACTGCGACGACATCTTTCTTTTCATCCTTGTAGGCTTTCGCAATTTCAGCTGAACCAAGTAGTCCTGATTCTTCAGCCGCGTACCACATGATCTCGACAGTTCGCTCGAGTTGTTTTTGTTCGGCTAAGATGCGAAGTATTTCAAGTAAGTTCGCACTGCCTGAAGCGTTATCATCGGCTCCTGGTGCTCGGGCGCCTCCGCCTGACCAAGAGCTGCTGATAGAGTCATGATGCCCGCCTAGAACGATAATTTCTTGTGGGCGAGTTTGTCCTGTTAGTCGGACGCGTAAACTTTTTTGAGCGGTACGAGTATGTGAAATGATGTCGACTGACCAAGGTGCTTTACGGTTTGAGAGCATTTCCTCTAATTTCGTTTTCATCTGATAAATGTGAGCGCTTCCTTCAGGATCTCTTTCAGATCTATTTTTAAAAGATGAAAGCCAAGTAACAGTTTCCTGAAGGTTTGTTTCTTGAACTAATGAAACGGCATCGATCACTTCCTGTCGGGCAGATTGAATGCGAAGTGGTTGCCAGGGCATTTTTTGTAAATTCTGATACTGCAGCGTCGTACTTTTAAGTTCATCAAGTTG
>JANPPO010000072.1:0-3491 GCA_031428555.1 Bdellovibrionales bacterium
AAACTCAGGCAAAGAAGCTCTTGAAATCCTAGAGACCCGAACTGACATTGATGTGATCCTGATGGATTTGCAAATGCCTGATATGGATGGTTTTGAAACTGCCCGCCGCATAAAACAATTAAAAAATTGCGAAGAAATTCCGATAATTTTTATTACAGCAGTTTACAAAGAAGAGCCTTACGTCAAAAAAGGTTATGAAGTTGGCGGTATCGACTACTTCAGCAAACCTTTTGATCCCGATCTTTTAAAACTAAAAGTAAAAGTTTACGCCTCTTTCAGACAGCGCGGAGAATTTCTAAAAGAACGCGAAAAACAACTTCGAGAAACTGAAGATCTGATTCAAGCAGGTCGAAAGTTATCCGGTATTTTTGAAACATTGCCCGTGGGTGTTTTGATTGCTGACGTTGAAGGCCGAATTTGCCAGATCAACGATCAAGTTTCGCAAATTTGTGATGTGGCTTTATCGACCAAAAGCGAAGCTTACGGCGAAATCTTGGGCTGGTGGGATGAAACGGGAAAAATGATGAAGGAACCTGCTGGTCCTTTATATAAAGCTATTCATAATGGCCAGACTTCTCACAATCAGACTATTCTAATTAAGTGCGCTGATGAAACGACAAAAAAGATTATCGGATCTGCTTCGCCACTTCTTGCACTCGATGGGCACATCGTGGGCGCAGTTGTTGTGATTCAAGATGTTACCGAGTCGAAGAAAATTGAAGAAGATCTTCAGGTTAAGATTAATCGCCTTGTTTCTAGGGGCTATAATCAAGAAACTATACAGAACCAGTAAGTTCTGGTTTTAAGCTAGCGTAACCCTTCGGGTACTGTGAATGCCAAAGCCAAGCATGCTGAACAATTTGTTCTAAGCTTGGATATTTTTGCTCCCAATTTAAAATTTTGCGAATCTTAGCGCTGCTTGCAACTAAAATATCCGGGTCACCAGGACGTCTGGCTTCTTCAATCAGGTTAAGTTTTCTTTTTGTGACTTTCTCGCAGACTGTAATCACTTCGCGCACTGAAAAGCCGGATTCACTTCCGAGATTAAATATATTTCCCTGTCCTGACTTGATATTTCCTAAGGCTAAAATATGTGCGTTCGCTAAATCAACAACGTGAAGATAATCTCTGATGCAGGTTCCATCTTTTGTCTTATAGTCAGTTCCAAATATTTTAACTGGCTGACTTGGTTGGATAGCTGCCTGCAAAATTTTAGGAATCAAATGAGTTTCTGGGCTATGATCTTCACCCATATGACCATCTGGCCAAGCACCAGCAACGTTAAAATATCGTAGAATTGCAAAACCGATATCATGGGCTGTGCAAAAATCCTGGATTATCATTTCACTTATCAATTTACTTCGACCATAAGGGGTGATTGGGCTACACAAATCAGTTTCTTCAATTGGAGTTCTGGTCGGATTTCCGTAAACAGCAGCAGTCGAAGAAAAAACAATTTTTTTCACTTTTTCCTGCGCCATAGCCTTTAATAAACTAACAGTGCAAGCCACATTGTTTTCGTAGTATTTGCCAGGATCAATAATACTCTCACCCACTTCAATAAAAGCTGCGAAATGAAGAACTGCCTCGATTGAAAAGTTTCTTAAAACTTCGATTAAGTGATGAACATTTCCGGTATGCCCGGCAATAAAAGTTGCGCGCTTGTCGATTGCTTCGAAATGACCCTTCACCAAGTTATCATAAACAACAACTTGATGACCCTGATCAAGTAAACACCTGACAGCGTGGCTGCCGATGTATCCTGCTCCGCCTGTGACGAGTACTTTCATGAAAATCCTTTAATAAATAAAGCACGTACTTCTCCAAGAGTGATTTATCTTCGTTCAAACGTAAAGGATAATAAGGAGTGTCATGTAAGGGCTGAAGCATTCGAATCTTGAACAAAAACTACTGGCCTAACTTGAGAATTATAAGCACGACGTAGGATTTCCGCCATTTTTTTAAAGGTCGAATCCCAGGACATATCACTTAAAAATAAATCAACTTTTATCAACCAAGTTTTCTGATCCAAGTGAAGTGACTTTTCAGCGCAATGAACAAACTCTTCTGCATTTTCAGCAATTGAAACTAATCTTTCATCAGCATAAGGCCTGATGACATCGCGTATCGGGGTCGAAACAACCGGTCGCCCTGCTGCTAAATACTCTGGCGTCTTGCTTGGACTTATGAAACGGGTTGATTCATTCATCGCAAAAGGCAAAAGTGCGACGTCCCAACCAGCTAAGTACTGCGGAAGCTCTTGATAGTCTTTTTTTCCTAGATAGTGGATGTTGGGTCTTTTCGGTAAGCGATCTGGATTAATTTTCGCAACTGGCCCTATCATGATGATTTGCCAGTCAGGTTTCAGCTCGGCTACTTTATCCACTAAGTCGATATCAATTCTTTCATCGATAAGTCCAAAGAATCCAAGTCTTGGATGCGGAATATCTTTTTGATCTTCTGGCTCTGATAAAAGGGCGAAATCCGTTGAGCGCGCTTTTCGAAAATGATCAGCATCGATGCCACTAGGAAATGGATAGATATTAGGGTGCTTCTTCTTCTTTGCTTCATAGAGCGACTGACCGTCAGTAAAAACAACATTGGCCACTTTCAAAAGTTCTGTTTCCAAGGTCAGCAGTTCTTTTGGAGCACCTTTGAAAGCTGATAACTCGTCCATGCAATCAAAAATAATTGCGGAAGGGGTCAGATGCCGAGTAAAAGTAAGAGCCATCGGAGTATAATACCAAGACACATGCTCTTCGATTCCTTCGTCTTCGATTAAGTTATCGACTAAAGTTGCGAGCCTCTTAGGTACTTCATCATTGCGAATATTTTTGGGCAAAATAGGTACAATCACTTTTACGCCATTCTGGCGACGTTCAACTTTATAGGAAATATAATTTTGATTTGTAAAATGCGGCTCTTCGAAAAAGTAAACTCGACGATCCTTTGCGAAACGAGTCATCAGCTGCTGGGGTCTCTGAATTACGAGATCCCAACGCAAATGACTAAAAACGATCATGTCTTGTTCTTTAGTTTGAGTGTTCTCTCTATTTAAAAACCTAGAGTAAGTTACATCTGAGTGTTTGTGTAATAAATCAATTTTGTTTACCATATTGCTCTGCTGCATAGAATCTCCTGTTGAGTCATCTCGGAATCTTTGCATTTTGAATGCCATCTTGTATGCGGCATAGGGTTTGTAGCATACTTCTCTTATGGGAAGAAAAAAATGACTATGAGGCGTTTTGGTCCTACCGCTTTCGTCCTCTTTGCGTTGGGAATTCAGTACTACTTTCATGAGATGATTGGCGACAGGGCTTTTTTGCTTTTATACCCGGCCGTTTTTCTAGGCGCTTTTGTAGGTTCACTTCGTGCGCAGCTGGTTGCAATCAAAATTGCAACGATCGGTGCGTGGTACATCTTTATACCACCGCCATTCTCGTTTGAGTTAAACGATGTTGGTGCTGCATTCGGGCTTCTGATTTTTTTTG
>JANPPO010000073.1:0-6420 GCA_031428555.1 Bdellovibrionales bacterium
GAAAAAGCTCCACGCAACTCAGGCAGAATATTTTCAACAGCTTTATAGAGACTCTTGGTCTTTTTAACTTCAATAGCAATTAAGTGAGCAACAAGTTCAGAATCTGTATCTGATAAAATCTTAGCGCCTGACTTGAGTAAAGTATCCCGAATCTCTTGATAGTTTTCGATGATTCCGTTGTGAACTAAGCTTATACCATCAACCTGATGTGGGTGGGCGTTGTTTTCAGTTGGCGCACCATGGGTCGCCCAGCGTGTGTGACCGATACCCAGATGGCCGTTAAAGGTTTCAGTTTTTAATTTATCTTCAAGCGCAGAGAGCTTTCCCGAAGCGCGAACCTGTTTTGCAGTTCCATCATGAAGAATGGCAACACCTGCGCTATCGTAGCCACGATATTCTAATTTCTTAAGGCCCTGGATGATAACGTCTTTAGGATTCAATGGTCCTAAATAACCAACAATACCGCACATAAATTAGGCTTCCTTCTTATCAGTATCTGCCTGGGCATCAGATCCCTTCGGCACATAATTTTCTTTAATAAATTGTTTACCACGGGCAACTGCAAGTGCTTTGGCAGGAACTGATTTTGTAATGACAGAACCAGCGCCTAGAATGGCATCGTCGCCGATTTCAACCGGCGCGATTAATTGAACATCACTTCCAACAAATACTCGGTTTCCAACTTTAGTTTTATACTTCTTTTTGTCAGCTGCGTAGTTCACAGTAATTGCGCCACAGCCAATGTTACAATCATCACCGATTTCAGCATCACCGATGTAAGCTAAGTGTCCTGCTTTTGATTTTTTACCAAAAGTAGTTTTCTTAAGTTCAACAAAATTTCCAATGTGAGCTTCTTCTTTCAAAATAGTTTCAGGTCTAAGGCGTGCATAAGGCCCGACAGAACAACTATCGTGAACTTCACTTTTTTCTAAGTAAGAACCTTGTTTAATTTGAACACTTTTTCCAATGATGCAATCAGAAATAAAAACTTGAGGCTCTAAAACAGTGAATGCTCCAATTTCAGTTCGACCGCGCAAGAAAACATTCGGATAAATTACGCAACCAGCGGCAACTTTAACTGATTCTTCGATATAAACTGAATCTGCGTCTAAAATTAAAACGCCTTCGTCCATTAACTTTTCAGCTTTTCTTTTAAATAAATATTTTGAAGCTTTCGATAACTCACTTTGAGTATTCACACCATGAGCAATTCGCGAGTTACCTTGAATCGCTTCAACTTTGTACTCATTTTCCTGAGCAAGCGTCACAAGGTCTGTTAAATAGTACTCGCCTTTTGTGTTATTATTCTTAATTTCATGAAGCAAATTTTTCAGTACAGCAGCTTTCATAATATAAAAGCCGGTATTGATTTCATTAATACTTAAAGTGTCAGAAGAAGCGTCACGGGCTTCAACGATTGCACGAAGTGCACCTTTTTGTCTGATGATTCGACCAAGCTCGCCTGGATTTTTTACGACTGCGGTTACAACAGCTAAGTCCGCTTTTAACTCACGGAAATTATCAAACAGATTTTTTAGATCAGCAGCCTCAACCAGGGGATGGTCACCGTTCATAATCAGAACCTCTCCCTCAAGATTATCGATATCAGCTGACTTAACTGCATGCGCAGTTCCCAACTGTTCTTTTTGTTCGAAACAAATGACGCCGGCACTTTCAACCACATTACGAACTAAACCCTGGCCATGACCAACGATCAGTCTCACTTCTGTTGCCCCAGCGCCTCGAGCGGCCTGGATACTTCTTAAAATCATCGGCTGCCCTGCGACAGGGTGAAGAACTTTCGGTAATGGCGATTTCATTCGCGTTCCCTTACCTGCCGCCAAAATAAGAGCCGTTATTTGGTGACTAGAAGTTTTCTGAACTTTTTCTTGCAGCGCTGTATCCGACATATTGTTCTCCTGGGTAAGTCCTCGGCTAGATGTTAACACAACTTTTGAGGACTTTCCTTTCTCCAAAAAATCAGTTTGAATGAGACTATGCAAGGAAAAATTCTTAAAACCGACAATCCCTGGATCGAGCAATTCCCTCACTGGGTGAAAACCACGACAGGTGCTTCAATTTCCTTGTTTCAAAATATCCACAGAAAAGATGTGAGACCTTATCTTTTTATCGGTGGAGTCCACGGCGACGAACCTGAGGGCGTGCGCCTGGCGGAAGAGTTTATTTTGTGGCTTAAATCACACTCAACACAAGATGATCACCCATGGATTTTAGTTCCGTGCCTGAACATCGATGGCTTTCAAAATAAGCAGCGCACAAATTTTAACGGCGTTGATTTAAATCGAAATTTTCCCTCTCGCGATTGGATTTCTAACGAAGAGAAAAATCGTTATTATCCAGGCCCCAAAGCAAGTAGCGAACCAGAAGTTACCGGCGTTGTTAACTTAATCAAGCTAATGAATCCGTCGGTCATAATTCACTTTCATTCGTGGAAGCCTTGCGTGGTCTACACGGGTGAACCTGGAAAACCTTATGCGGACTTTTTGACTCAAGGAAACGGTTATGACTCGCATCCCGATATCGGTTACCCGACCCCAGGAAGTTTGGGGCAATATGGTTGGCTCGAGCATAAAACGCCAGTGGTCTGTATTGAAGAACAAGAACATGCACCACTTGATTCTGTCTGGCCGCATTTCAAAACAGGATTAATCGGATTGATCCAAGGGCAACTACCATGATTAAAGCGATCGCTTTTGACTTAGATGATACTTTAATCGATACAAGCCGAGTACTCCTGCCACTAGCCACTGCGAATGCGTTCAAAGCGATGGTTAGCCACGGACTTCAAATTGATTTCAAAACTTTCGATGATGAGCGAAAAATCGGTACTCTTTCGATGACACATAAGAAAATTTTTAAAGTAATTGCTGATAAATTTGGAACCACTTCAAAAGAAGAAATGGCAACCGCAGGTATTGAGGCTTTCTACAATCCGGAGTTACCAGAAGTTCTCCCGATATTACCAGGAGCAAAAGACAATCTCCTGAGCTTAAGCAAAAAGTATACATTGTTTGTTGTGACTGCAGGCTCAGTTCCGACTCAGAAAAAGAAAATTGAAGCCTCTGGATTAAGTCAGTTCTTCCAAAAAGCCTACACGATTGATGGCTTTAAGAATGAACGCAAAAGAATCGCATTCGAAAATATTCTAAAAAACTTATCATTGAAGCCTGAAGAATTAATCTCAATCGGAAACCGACTGTCGCAAGAAATTCATGATGCAAAGGAACTGGGTTGCATCACTTGCTATTTTAATTATGGCGAGCATGTTGGCGAAGTGGCTCGAAATGATTTTGAAATTCCTGATTTTACAGTTGAAAGCCACAAGGAGCTTATCTCTACATGTCGTTTGTAGACTCTAAAATTCTTATGATAGGTCCATGGAATAGAAGTTTTGCAAACGAATGGGGTGCAAATTCTATCGATCAATTATCAGCTGCTGAAGACAAAGAATACGATGTTGTTCTTTTATCAATGCCAGATCTGCTAGAAAAAGACTTTAGTTTAGCATTTGAAAAATGGAAAAAAAGAAATCCGTTTGTTCAGCTCATCGTTGAATGTGCGGATGATTTTCCATTAGATAAACTTCATTCTGCCAATCAGAAGTTTCCGATACGGCAGTTTCTAACTTCTAAAAATGATCCTAAGCTTCAAGATGCATTGATTGAATGTGCTTCCGAAGTTCAGTCGCTAAGGCAAGTCGAAATGCTATCTCATCTTCAAAAAGAAGAAGCGGAAAAGCTTGTCTCTTTGCAAAATGAACTTGAAGCCCGAGTCGAAAAAAGAGCCCGCTATTTAACTGAAATCCGTCGAAAGCTTTTCGTTACCTACGAAAGAGTCGAGTCTTTTCAAAAACTATTGATGCAATTACCTTCTGCCAGATCATTAAGTGATTTGGAATTGCTATTAACTGAAAATTTATCCCGAGTTTTTGATCTTCAGTGGATTAAAATTGTTGAGAAGCCAGAGGACGACGCCTTTGCCCACGAGATTAGAAAAAAGCTGGATTATCAAATTCACCGCCTTTTCCTTTATAGTGGTTCAGAAAAAACGGGTTCACTTTTTTTAATGGCTTCTCAGCCGCATGCGTTTTCAAAAGATGAAAATGATTATTTGCTTCAAATTGCAGAATCGGTTTCCTTATCTCTAGATGCTATTCAAGAGCTTGAAAACTTAACCGCAATCAGACATCAGTGGGAAAAAACCTTTGAGTCGCTTTCTGATCCGCTTTTACTCATTGATAAAGATTTTAACGTCGTTCAATCGAATAAAAAAATTGAATCAGAAGTTAAGCCGAAGTGTTACGAACTTCTTTTCAAACGTTCTTCCCCTTGTCCCGGCTGCCAGCTGGGTCAAGTCTTTCAGATTCAGCTTGAAACAAGTGTCTGGGAAGTCAGAGGTCAGCGAATTGAAACCACGCCTAACACAGTCTTCGCCCACTTCTACAGAGACATCACCGAAAATGTAGAGCTTCAAAGACGATGGCTTGAAACCTCAAGGCTGATTGAAATGGGAACTGTTAGTAGTTCGCTTGCACATGAATTAAATAATCCTCTTGCAGGCTTACTGACTTTTGCTCAGATGCTAAAGGGTGATCTCAATCCGCAAGACCCTTTATATCCAGACATTGTCGAGATCGAAAAAGGCATTTTAAAATGCCGTGATATCGTTCAAAATCTTCTGATCTATGCTCGCGATCCCAGTCTTGATCCTGAAACAGAAGTTGATTTAGTTGAGCTCATGCATCGCTTTATTAAAATCCTTGAAGTTCCAACGCGAACTAAGGGTCTTAAAATCAAATCCCTTCTAAGTGATAAACCCATCATTTATAAGACTAAGCCATCATGGCTTTTAAGCGTGTGGAAAACTCTGGGGTTATGGGCTGTGCAAGCTTTAGAAAAAGTTCGCGCAGAAGATCCATCAATAAGAAATGAAATTTTGGTTTCGCTTTCTGAGAGCGCCACCGAGATTCAATGGAATTTAGAAGTCGACGCCGATCTCATAGAAGAGCAAACTCCCGCAAGTTTTAAAAAGATTTTGGAAGAACTACATGGCGAACTTATCTTCGAACGCGTCCATAGTCGGGGTGATGGTCGAGGCCTCCGGGCAAAAATTTCCTTCCCCCGCGAAACTCGACCGGCACGAAAGCCTTAATTGGCGCGGTTTTTTTGACAGTCCCGTCAAATTTTCTATATACTAAATACTGTAGAACCCACCATGGAAGGAAGGTTCATGAAAACAAGCCGTATTCTGATCGTCGAAGATGAGTCCTCACTAAGAACTGCACTCTTCCGAATGTTGGACCGCAAAGGTTATAACGTCATCACTGCAAATCGAATAGAAGAAGCCAAAGTTGTCATCCAAGGGGATTCAACTATTGATCTCGCTTTAATTGATTTGAATTTACCAGATGGCGATGGCTTAGAGTTTATGGACATCCTTCAAAAGATGCACCCTAACTGCGAAATCATTATCCTAACGGGTCATGGCAGCATCGAGACCGCGATTAAAGCGACTCAAAAAGGCGCTTTTCACTTCGTAACGAAGCCTTTCAATATCGAAGAGCTTATGAGCCTCGTTGATAAAGCGATGACACACAAGAAATTAGCGCAGGAAAATCAGCAGCTGAAATCAGCGATCAAAGCCAAGCACAAGTTTGATCAGATCATTGGAAGCTCTGAAGGTATTCGTCACTGTTTGGATCTCGTTGAAAGAGTCGCTGATTCTGAATCAACAGTATTAGTGACTGGCGAATCAGGAACTGGAAAAGAACTTGTAGCAAGAGCAATTCACTATAGTTCTTCTCGCTCGACAGGCCCTTTTATTCCAATCAATTGTGGCGCTATCCCTGCGGAACTTTTAGAGAGTGAATTATTTGGTCACATTAAAGGTGCTTTTACCGGAGCAATCTCGAATCGCGTTGGCCGATTTGAATTAGCAGATGGTGGCACTCTTTTCCTAGACGAGATTGGTGATTTAGAACCAACTCTTCAGGTCAAAATCCTAAGAGCTCTTCAAGAACGTTGTTTCGAGCCAGTTGGTTCAACTAAAACGGTTCAGGTAAACGTTCGCGTAATCGCAGCTACAAATATCGACCTTGAAAAAGCAGTTATCGCCGGTCGTTTCAGAGAAGATCTTTTCTATCGTTTAAATGTAATTCCAATACATATCCCAGCACTGCGTGAACGAAGAAGCGATGTTCCTCTATTACTAAGTCATTTTTTGGATCTTTACGGAAAAACAAAGGGCAGAATTTTAGCTGGCTTCACAAGTGATGCACTTGATTGCTTAGGTCACTACAACTGGCCTGGCAATATTCGTGAACTTGAAAACTTAGTCGAGCGTCTCACGATCTTAAAAGGTTCAGGCATCGTTGATGTAATGGATTTGCCTATTAAGTAC
>JANPPO010000074.1:0-1788 GCA_031428555.1 Bdellovibrionales bacterium
TCCCAATGATTTCTTTTCAGAAAGATCATGTTTACAACTTTTGGACTGATCAAAAAAATCCACGCGGACTTGTGAGAAGAACATCTTATGCTGAATACAAAAAGAAAAATCCGAAATGGGAAATCATAATCGATATTGATAAGCTGGGAAAAGTTGAAGGCAAAAGTTGGGTTTATCAAGGCTGCTCTATTTTTAAAAAAGATCCAACTCGATGTCTGATGATGCTAAGTGATGGCGGAAAAGATGCCAGAGAAGTGCGCGAATTCGATCTTAAAACAAAGTCATTCGTAAAAGACGGTTTCTTTTTGCCACTGGCAAAATCATCATTCGCTTGGGTTGATGTTGATACGCTACTAATCTCAACTGATTTCGGACCGGGCAGCATGACAGAATCCGGCTATCCAAGAGAAGTTAAGCTCCTAAAGCGCGGCGAAACTATAAATCAGGCTAAAAAGATTTTCGATATATCGGTTAAAGACATGAGAGCATACAGTTTCGATGATTGCCAGGCGGATAAGTGCGATGTGTATATCGTTCGAGATGTGGATTTCTATCGTCATGATTATTACTTATTCAAAGACAAAAAAGATTTAGTTAAGCTTGAAATCCCGCAGTCGGCAGAACTTCACGGGTCATTTAAAAACGAATATTACTTTTCGTTAACGCAAGATTGGAATAGCTATAAGGCTGGCTCGTTACTTAAAGCCAAATTTGGAGAATGGGAAAAAGCGACGGAAGTTTATGTTCCTTCGGTTATTTCAAGCTTCGAAGGCGTTAGTTTTTCTAAAAACGAAATTTACTTAAGTGTTTTAGAAAACGTCGTTAGAAAAGTTTATAAATTAGGTAAGAATTTTGATTTGATCCCATTTCCTTCGCCATCAGTTGGAAATGCCAGCATCGCAGCAGTCGATATTTACGAAGATCGCGCTCTATTTTCATTCGAGAATTCGATTCTTCCACCTGCGATCTACGAATGGAACGGAAAGCTTAAAAAAATTAAATCAATGCCCGCGCGCTTTGACGGTAAAAATCTAGTCGTTGAACAATTTGAGGCGACAAGTTTCGATGGCGTTAAAATTCCTTACTTCGTTATTAGAGACAAAACTAAAACTGGACCGCAACCGACATTGATGTCGGCGTATGGTGGATTCCAAATTTCGATGTATCCTTACTACGAAGGTGTGCAGGGAAAAGTGTGGCTGACTCAAGGTGGACAATACGTTATTGCAAATATCAGAGGTGGTGGTGAGTTCGGACCTAAGTGGCACGAAGCTGCTTTGAAACAAAATCGACAAGTTGCTTACAACGATTTATTTGCAGTCACAGAAGACATTATTAAAAAAGGTTTGGTGACTTCAGATAAGTTGGCACTTTCAGGAGGAAGTAACGGGGGACTCTTGGCTGGAGTGGCCTTAACTCAAAGACCCGAACTGTATAGAGCTATCGTCATTAACGTTCCTTTGTTGGATATGATTCGTTACCACAAGTTGCCTGCGGGTGCTTCATGGATTGGAGAATACGGCGATCCAGAAATTGAAAGCGAGCGAGCTTACTTGCAAAAATATTCGCCTTACCAAAATTTAAAGGCTAATCAAAAGTATCCATCAATTTTTTTGACGACCTCAACATTTGATGATCGTGTGCACCCGGGACATGCTCGTAAATTCGGTGCGAAGTTAGATGAGTACAAGGTTCCATATTACTACTTTGAAAATATGGAAGGCGGGCATTCGGCAGCTGCTGACATTAATCAGCGAGCGCGATTTGTTGGACTCTATTATTCATTTC
>JANPPO010000075.1:0-1692 GCA_031428555.1 Bdellovibrionales bacterium
TTAGGTTGTGACCAAAAATCTGTTTCAGAGAGTGCTTCATCTGAAGAGCTTACTAGTTACAGTTTGGAAAATTGCGTTTATGTTCGAAACACCGTCGGACAAATTGTTTCCTGGAAGTCCTTGGTTCCAGTTCGATTCTATTTTAGCAAACAGGTTCCAGAACATTGGCGTGAGCTTATCAAAGAAGCGGCAGACTCCTGGAAAACCTTGTCGGGTCGCCAGTTAGTTGAAATTGATTTTAACCCAATTGATTCTGCAGCCCCCAACAATGACAGAAGAAACATTATTTATTGGATCGATTCGGGTATGCTTCTTAACTATCAGCAGGCGATCACAATGACCCGATGGTTAAAAAATCAAATTATAGATGCAGATATCTTAATTAACTCGAAAGACTTCGTCTTTTTTGTGCAGAATCCTGAAACTTATAATTCGATTCATTTTAAAAGTCTTTTGATCCACGAATTCGGTCACGCCCTAGGATTAAAGCACGCAACAAAAACGGTTAGCGTCATGTATCCCGAGCTTGGCTTCTTAGAAGTTCGAAGTTTATTATCAGATGCAGATGTGACCTCTGTGAAATGTGAGTATCCATGATCAACTTCGATAACAAAAAGAAGATTCTGATTTTCGGTAACATAATCGCTTTGGCTTTGTTTGGATATTTTCTTTTCAAATCACCAACTCAGCAAAGAGGAATTTCTAGCGCCAATTCGATGGAAAGCGGAGCGGACGAAACTTCGATTTTGGATAAAGCTAATTTAAGCTGGGAACAAACTCAAAGCGGAATCACAATGAAGCTTGAAGGCCGAGAAAAAAATATCTGTGATGAGTGGTCAACTTTAAGAGTTGTTTTTAGAGCAGAGGGTTTAGCTTATTCAGGTGAAGTTGATCGAGTTATGCAATCTGCAGATTGCGTTGACGGAAAATTTCAACAAAGTTGGAATAAAAATTTAACTCAAAGCGAAGGTTCTGAATATCACAAGAATGGAGTCTTCAGTGAAGAACCTCCAATGTGGGTTCTTGAACAAATGAGTGTACTCGGTCCAAAAGGTTATCTTTATTTGAATTCTGAAGAAGTTCGGCAGCAGTATCGTTTAGTCCCAACTTTAGTGCCGCAATAATTTCGTTTTTCATTTCTCGAACTCGACTTTTATCCTCACTTTCGTCCACATTTTTTTCAGTCCTGACAAAAATTTTTCCACTAATTCTTAATCTAGACTCAAGTCGCCGGGAAATATTCCCGAACTGAAACATAGAGACCGAGTATTCCTACATTTGTAGTTGTGCATCGGTCTTAATAACCAACTCCACGGATCGGAGTTGATGGCCAAGGTTGGCCGCAAATCAGGAGGATGAGCGATGAAACAAGGAGGATAAAATGGGGATGCGTATATCGACTAACGTCGCCGCACTCAATGCACAGAAGAATCTGTACATGACGGGAATCAATGCCAATAAATCAATGGCAAGATTAGCGTCAGGTTTCAGAATCAATCAGGCGTCTGACGATGCTGCAGGTCTTGCGATCTCGGAAAACCTAAAAGGTCAAATCCGGGGTTTGAGACAAGCAAATCGTAATACCAATGATGGTATTTCACTCGTGCAAATTGCTGAAGGCAGTTTGAATGAAGTGTCTAATATGTTAATTCGTCTTCGCGAATTAGGAGTACAAGGTGCTTCTGATACTCT
>JANPPO010000076.1:0-5029 GCA_031428555.1 Bdellovibrionales bacterium
TTGATCGCACTTGCATTCACAACTGGCTTTACTTGTTCTAAAAACCAGCCAACAACTGAAACTGCTCCAGCAACTCAAGAGCAAATGGCTGCTCCAGCTGAAACTGGCGCTCCTGCAGATGGCATGACAGCTCCTGCTGCACCTGTTGAAGGCGCTCCTGTTGCTCCAACTGAAGAGACAAAGTAATCAGCGACAAAGTAATCAGTTAAAATTAGCGCTGGATATGTTGTTGTCGAAAAGACACAAATTCTTAGCTCTAAATAATATTATGATTTAAACAATCGGGCTCAAAGATAAAATCTTTGGGCCTTTTTGTTTTTTAATCCACTAAACATATCAAGTGGTCCGTATCGCTATAGACAGCAATTCCTTTTGTCGATCTAATGATGGCTGAACACGACAGCGCTGAACAATACATCACGGAGGAACACCATATGGACATGGGTGCCTATCACGGATTTTTTCAAACCCAATTAGGGCTTTGGATTCCACTTTCAATCATTCTTCTTTTAACGATCGGCTTTTGGGGATCACCACTTATTGTTTGGGCGATAGCGACAGTTGCTCTTCTTTATTTTTGGGGAGCGCCACTTGTAGCGATTGCGATTGTAACTGCAATCTTGCTTGTGTTCGTGATCAAACCTATTCGAGCTATGACAGTTTCCAGAATCGTGATGACCTTGCTTAAGAAATTAGGATTTTTACCTAAAATTTCTGAGACTGAAAGAACAGCGCTTGATGCGGGTGTTACTTGGGTCGAAAAAGATTTATTTTCTGGAAATCCGAATTTTCAAAAACTGATGGATGAAGATTATCCGCAGTTAACGGCTGAAGAGCAGGCGTTCATGAACGGCCCGGTCAACGAACTTTGTAAGTTGATTGATGCTTGGAAAGTCTGGAAATCAAAAGACATCGATGAAAATGTTTGGAATTACATCAAGAAAGAACGTTTTCTTGGAATGATTATTCCGAAAGAATATGGTGGTTTGGGGTTTTCAGCGTTAGCTCACTCTGAAGTTATCATGAAGCTTTCTTCAAGATCAATTGCTGTGACGATTCAAGTGATGGTTCCCAATTCTTTGGGACCAGCAGAGTTGCTCATACATTACGGGACTGATGAGCAGAAAAAAAATCTTCTTCCGCGGCTTGCGCGCGGTGAAGAGATTCCATGTTTTGGTTTAACAGAACCAATGGCAGGTTCTGATGCGGGCTCGATTACTTCTTCTGGTGTTGTATTTAAAGGGCCAGACGGAAAATTGTATATCAAATTAAATTGGAATAAGCGTTGGATCACCTTAGCTGCGATCTCATCTATTATTGGTTTAGCTTTCAAACTGAGAGATCCAGATAATCTTTTAGGTAAGGGCGAAGACGCTGGTATTACTTGCGCGCTTGTTCCAGCAAGTACTCCAGGGGTTGTTTTGGGTCGAAGACATGATCCTCTGACGATTCCGTTTTACAATTGTCCGACGCAAGGGAAAGACGTTGTGATTCCAATGGACGCTGTCGTTGGCGGTGCAGAGGGTTGTGGTAAGGGCTGGCTCATGCTGATGGAGTGTTTGGCTGCTGGTCGCGGTATTAGCTTGCCAGCGCAAGCTACGGGCGGAGCGAAGCTTGCTGTCAGAGTTTGTAGTTCTCATGGTGTGGTTCGAAAACAGTTTGGAACATCAATTGGAAAATTCGAAGGTATCGAAGAGCCGATGGCTCGAATCGCCTCTGCAACCTATGCATTAGAGGCCATGAGACGTTATACATTAGGCGCACTTGATAAAGGTATTAAGCCCGCTGTTATTACAGCGATGCAAAAATATTTTTCGACTGAAATTGGCCGCAAAGTGATTAACGATGCTATGGATATTATGGGCGGAGCTGGAATCTCTTTAGGAAAAAGAAATTTGCTGGCTGAAACTTATGTGGCGACTCCAATTGGAATAACTGTTGAGGGCGCAAACATTATGACTCGAACGCTGATCATCTTCGGACAAGGTGCTTTAAGAGCTCATCCGTTTGCCTACCAAGAAATCAAAGCAGTTGAAGCTAATGACATAACTGGTTTTGATAGAGCTTTTTGGGGCCACGTGGGGCATGTTGTGACGAATCTCTGCCGTTCAATTTGTTTGTCATGGACTCGGGGATACATTGCGAGTGCTCCAAAAGCTCATAGAGAAATGAAAATTTACTTTAGACGCTTAAAGTGGGCCTCAGCTTCATTTGCAATTTTAGCAGACGTGGCGATGGGTACTTTAGGTGGAGAACTAAAAGCTAAGCAAAAGATCACAGGACGATTCGCCGATATTTTAGGGACCATGTACATGGCGACTTCGGTTTTAAGACGCTTTGAAGCTGATGGCCGAAAAGAAGATGATCTTCCAGTTGTTCATTTCGTGATGAAACAGTTCATGGCTGATATCCAAAAAGCTTTTGATGGGATTTTTGATAACTTAAAAGTTCCAGGTCTTCGTTGGTTTATGAAGGGTTGGATCGGGGCGTGGTCACGTATTAACTCGATGGGCTCCCAGGCTTCGGATGGCTGGTCTCATCAGATTACGACAAGGGTCATGTACAATGAAGAGCACCGCGAGCGTTTAACAGACGGAATCTTTATGTCTCAAAATCCGACGGAACAAATCGCAAGGTTAGAAAATGCACGCCATGTTGTGATTAAAGCTGACGCTGCAGAAAAGAAAATCAGAAAAGCAATTAAAGAAAAAATTCTACCTAAGAAGAAATCTCATGAGCTTTTCGATGAAGCTCGGTCTAAGAATGTGATCACTGAAGATGAACTGAAACTGCTTCGTGAAGCTGATCAAGTTCGTTACGATGCGATTCTCGTAGATGATTTCGATGAGAAAGAGTACCACGGTAAAGTATAGATTTTTCCTGCTTTGGAAAATAAAAAAGGGACATCAACTGATGTCCCTTTTTTTATCTTTTCGTAATGTTCGTCTTAGCTAGTTTTTAAGAGTGTTGAGGAACTTTTCATCCTCATGGACTTCACTTCCAGCGTCAGGGATTAGATTAAAGTTGTCACCTAGTATGGACTCCATATCTTTTTGGTGATCCTCATAAGCATCTTTCGGAAACATCACAGATTGCTCTCCGGCAAATAAATGATAATCAATCTTACTGTTCGTCAGGTTTGTTTTAATCGTCTGCATATTAAGAGCGTCATGATTTAAATTCTTAAGCTCTTTCGTTTCGCCGTGACCGATTGCAACTTCCAAACGACAGCTGTTGATCAGGCTCTTTTCTTGGCCTTTAACTGCATCAGCACAAGCTGTTAGATTTTTATTCGAATCTAAGTCAAGGATTCGGGAAATTGTGACTTTATCTAAATGCTGCTTTTTTAATTCCAGTTCCTTCATCAGATCTTGTGCTTTGAGTTTGCCATCGGCTATCGCTTGAATTCGAGTTGCAATTTGTGACCACTGCGCCTTTTGTGACATGTTAAGGCCACCTAGAAGATCTATTAAGCTTGCACAAGATTTTAAGCCTGTGCAGTTCTTTTCTGCTTCTAGTTTTTTGATAGCTTTTTGAACTACTTCTTCTTCTAACTTTGCTGCCTTTAGAATTTCTTTTAAATTAGCGACTTCTTTTAAGCCGCGTAATTTCATTAACTCAGTTTGGCTTTTCATCGGAGCAAAATCAGCGATATGAATTGAAGTTAAGCCTTGTGGCGCTAATTGAGCATAACGAAGAGCAACAGCGCCACCAGTTAGATTCGCCATCACTTTCCATTTTTCATCTTTAATAACGGCTTTTCTGATTTTTTCTGCATCTGCAACAGCTGCTCTTGAGCCATACTTGTTAAGTTCTGCTGCCTTTGTTTTTAAATCGGGTAGTGCGGAAGAACAGCCAGCTCCACGCATATCCATTAAAATTGGATCAATCTTGTAATCAGTGTGAATCTTAGCAAAACGTTTTAAGTCTTCTGATCGAGTGATCTGAAGTGCGTTTCGGTTAAAATAGATAACAGGATTGCTCATGCTTTTTAATGAAGCTGTCATAATATAATAGACGATTTTGACTTTATCTTCTGGGATTTCGAGGCTCTTCATTTCCCAGCCGTGTTCCTTTGCAGCAGCTTCTAAGTGTTTGCACTCAGCTGCTGTTAAGTTAGTTTCTTCACTACGAATTGTTACGCCTTTGCCAGAATCACCCGCTACATCTGCAGGAGCGTTCGGATCATTTGGCTTCGTAGTAGCTGTTCCAGTGTCGCCGGGCTTTGCTGCCTCTGGCTTTGTTCGTCCGCTATTTGCCGAAGGTTTGCCTTTGCGAATTTGGGTTCTTGAGTTATCTCCACCTTTTTTACACGCAGTTAAAGATAAAACAGATAAAGACAAAACAACTGATAGAACTAATTTGTTCGAGCTCATAAACGAAGCCTCCTGAATATTTTTGTATCCAACTAAATCAAATGCAAAAACTAGGCACAGACGGGTGTCTCACAATGAGGCAAGCCAAAGGTGTCTTACGCAGATAGCTTCGAACTGGGGCGAAAGTCTCAAAACGAAGCGTAAACTCATCGCTTTAAAGTGACCATTTTTGCAGCTAAAATGGCCGCGATAGCGGCTATTCCAAATCATTATTACTACGTAATATCAAGTAGATAACTTACTTAATCGAACGTTTGATTTTATTCAATTGAACGTTCGTTTAAAATGTGAGATATTCATTCTCATGGAAAATAAAGAAAGCAAAATAGTATCTGAAGCGCCTGAAAAAACACCGCCGACGTGAAGCAAAGAATCGTTGATGTCGCATTGAAACTATTCTCTGAAAAGGGTTTCGAAGGCACGAGCATTCGGGAACTCGCAGGTCTTTGTAACGTCAATATCGCAATGATCTCTTACTACTTTGGTGGCAAAGAAGGTCTTTACTTAGAGTGTATTGCGAAGTTTGCGCGCGGTCGCGGTGAAGTCTTACAGCGAATTCTGACACCTGTTCAGAATGCAGAAGAGTTTAAAGTTCGTTTGAAATTGTTTTTTGAATCGATGATGAATCTTTATTCAACGGATAAACATTTGCT
>JANPPO010000077.1:0-1834 GCA_031428555.1 Bdellovibrionales bacterium
ATTGGCAAGCGTGTTTTTGCAAAAAGTGGGATTACAAGATCGACAAGATATGAAAACAGAAACTTTGTCTGGCGGTGAAGCGCAAAGAGTTGCGCTAGCAAGAGCGATCATCCATCAGCCAGATATTATTTTAGCCGATGAGCCGACTGGAAATTTAGATCAAGAGCGAAGCGAAGAAATTATGAACCTGCTTGAGTTCTGTACAAAATCTGGAATGACAGTTTTGGTGACAACTCATGACTTGGATTTAGTCAGACGTCGAAAGCAAAGAATTATTTCAATTAAAAACGGCGAAGTGGTAAAAGATGGCCGCGCGTAGTTCCTGGGTGATCCAGATCACGTCAACGGTTGTTCTGACTTTTAGCTTAGTGCTTTTGGGAATTATCTATAGCTTTATCAAGTCATCCCAGTATGCAGCGACGAAATCTCAACAAAGTGTGAAGCTTGAACTTTTCTTTAAAGAGGATTTAAAACCGGATACTGATTTTCAGTGGATGGATCAAATCAAAGCGATTCCTGAAGTGCTCAACATTTCTTTTTTAAATCAAGAACAAGCACAGGATGAGTTCAAGAAAATGATGCTCTCAAGCTTTGGCAGCTTAACGGAAGAGGCGTCACTTTTATCAAGACTTCCATCATCTGTATCGATTCAATTTGAAGAAGGTGTTTCGGCCCAAACAAAAAATCAAAAAGTGACCGAGATTGTGGATCTAGCTAAGCAAATTTCAACTTATGATGGTCACGTTTACCAGCAAGATTGGGCCGAGTGGCTGAGTTCGTTTAGTCAGAAGGCAGAAAAAGGAATGATAGGCTTATGCGCCTTTATTTTTCTTATCTTTTTTCTTATCGTTTCAAACGTTATTCGAAGCCAGGTCGCGCATAAGCAAGAAGAAATAGAGATCAGATCATTTCTTGGCGCAACAGTTTGGCAAATTGAAAAACCGTTTATCATATTGTCGATATTCTTAGGCGTAATCAGTTCTGTCCTGGCAAGTGCGGTCATCGTAACGCTTGTTCAAGTAATTAAAGAACGTATGCAAGGCTCTAGCGAATTGATTTCTTCCGATCTTATTTTGGCTCCAAATATTCTTGAAATTGCAGTTGTGATCATTGTTGTGGCGGGGATCTCTGCTTGGGCTGCGCGAACTTGCGTAAGGGAACGCGTTCTTCTATGAAATTGATTTTAATCATAAGTCTTCTGCTTTACGCGAATGCATATGCTGAAAACTTAACTCGCGAACAGTTAAGCGAACTTCATCAAATTCGAAAAGAAATTAAAAAAGCAGTTTTTGATAAGTCACGTTTTCAGCAAGATATTTTGAAATCGAAACTTGATATAGAAAATCAGAAGCAAGAAATTAAAAAAACAGAAAACGAAGCAGCGGAAATCAAAGAAAAAATTTTAGAGCGAATTGCAACCTTATATAAAATTAGACGGGCTTACCCAGAAGGATCTTTGTTATCCTTTGCGAAAGAAGACGATTTCTTGCGGAAAAGCTATTATCTAAAATATTTAAATGCTCAGGATAAAGCGCTCGTTACAGAATACAAAAACAAGACCGAGACTACTGAACGTCTGAAAAATAAAGTCCAAACGTATATGCTACGTCTTTTAGAACTTCAAAAGCGCAACGAAGCGAAATATGCAGAGCTTAGTAAGCGTGAAAGCAGACAGCGCGAATTGATCAGGACTATACGTGACACAGTTCGAATCCGCGAGAGTGGCCAACTTCCGAAATCTCCAGATGATAAAAAGTTTTTCTCTGAACTAAGAGGCCAATTAGAAATTCCATCTTTAGGTGGAGAAATAAAAGGAAAAATAGGAATCACTCGC
>JANPPO010000078.1:0-5115 GCA_031428555.1 Bdellovibrionales bacterium
AGTGCCGGCGAAGTCAGAGATCAGATCTCGAAAAGATCCTCTTTTAGAAACTCGTCTGACGAAGACTAAAAATATCAAAATTCCGATCATCTCTGCCAATATGGATACAATTACTGAATCAGCGATGGCGATTGCGATGCACCAATTGGGTGGCGTGGGAATTCTTCATCGCTTTATGAATGCAAATGAACAAGCTGAAGAAGTCGCAAAAGTAAAACACGCTGGCTGTGATATTGTTGCAGCTTCTGTTGGTGTGGGTGAAGAATCAAAAGAGCGCGCAAGAAGCTTAGTTAAAGCTGGTGCTAACTTATTAACGATTGATATTGCCCATGGGCATAGCGTTCAGATGATTGAAATGATGAAGTGGCTTAAAGATTCTTTCCCAAATGTCGAGTTAATCGCTGGCAACTTAGCGATGCCTGATGCGGCTTATGATTTGATTCAAGCCGGTGCGGATGCGATTAAAGTGGGAATTGGTCCGGGTTCGATGTGTACGACTCGTGTGATTACCGGTTGCGGAGTTCCGCAATTAACTGCAGTCGCACTTTGTGTTGAGATCGCGCGCGAACATAATGTTCCTGTTATCGCAGACGGTGGTCTTCGCGCTTCGGGTGATATTTTTAAAGCTTTAGCTGCTGGTGCTGAAACTGTAATGGTTGGAAGCATGCTCAGTGGAACTTTAGAAACTCCGGGGGAAATCATTCACGGTCGAAAAAATTATCGTGGAATGGCTTCCAAAAAAGCTCAAGATTCTTGGCGTGGTGGAATTCCGGAAGGAATGGCTCCAGAAGGCGAAAGCACGACTGTTGCGATCAAAGGTCACGTAAAAGATGTTATCCTTGAACTTTGCGGTGGTATCCGAAGCGGCATGAGTTACATCAATGCGCAAACCATGGTCGAGGTTCCAGAAAAAGCTCGCTTTATCGAGATGTCTGCAAACGGAATCAGAGAATCCCGCGCACACGGACTGAACACATAATGCAGATTTCGGGATTTGAATTATGATTGGGGTTTTTGATTCAGGGCTTGGTGGACTGACTGTTCTAAAAGCCCTTATCGAGCATTTGCCAGGAGAAAGCTTTGTCTACTTAGGTGATACGGCAAGGCTTCCTTACGGGACTAAATCCGGAAATACGATCAGAAAATACACTGAACAAAATTTAAAATTTCTAAAAAATCAAAACGTAAAAGCTTTAGTGATCGCTTGTAATTCCGCCTCTGCCCAATGGACAGACGAAGAATTCGAAGGCCTTCCGGTTTTCACTGTGATTGGTCCGACAAGCCTTGTGGCTTCGAAAGCGACAAAAAATAAAAAAATAGGTTTGCTTGCGACTCGCGCAACAGTTGGTTCGGGAGCTTTCGATTCAGCCTTGAAGGAACTTGATTCAGGCATTCAATTATTTTCTCAAGCCGCACCACTGTTGGTTCCCCTCGCAGAAGAAGGATTAGTCGGCGATCCCTTAACGAATTTAATTGTTTATCGATACGTTCAGCCGCTATTAGCTGAAGGAATTGATACTTTAATTTTAGGTTGCACTCACTACCCGATTTTGCGGGAATCTTTATATCGTGCCGTCGGCAGCGAAATTTCTTTGATTGAATCCGGAGACGCTGTTGCAGAGAAACTAAAAGCTCATTTCAAAACAAGCGAGACGGCTAAACCAGAAATCAAGATTTTCACCACAGATTCCCTGGGGCATTTTAAAAAATGGGCGACAGAAATTTTGTCACCCTTTGAAGCTCACACTTGGGAATTAACCGATTTAAACTAGATCTTCTATGAAGAGTTCATCAGCCCGTGGCCTTAGATTATAATCAGACGCCATCGAAGAGCCATAAGCCCCGCAATCCGCGACCCAGAGTCGATCACCAACTTGAAGTGAAGGCATTTCGCGGTCGAGTGCAATAAAATCAGAAGATTCACAAAGTGGTCCTACTAAATCGACTAGTTCTTTTTTTCCCAGTCTCTCTGTGAGTGGCAAAACCGAATGGTGAGCTTGATAAAGAACGGGTCTCATCAAATTATTCATTCCGGCATCCAGTACCACGATTTTTTTATTCTTCGTTTTTTTAACAACTTGAACTTCAGTAACGATTCCGCCAGATCTGGCAACTAAGAATCTTCCCGGTTCAAAAAGCATTTGGTATGGAACATCCGCGAAATGTTTGTTCACGATTTTTTTATACTCTTCTAGTCGAGTAAGATCTGCTTCGATATCACTATTCTGGTAATTAAGTCCCAAGCCGCCACCGATATCCAAAGTCCTAAGCTCAAGTGTAGGATATTTTTTCTGTAAGCCCTTCACCATTTCTAAATATGAACCGAATGCCAAATCAAAATCCGTTAGATCTAAAATCTGCGATCCTAAGTGGAGCGAAAAGCCTTGAAGCTTGATATGCGGATCTTTAAGAATTTCAGGAATTAATTGATCGATCTCTTCATAGGAAAGACCGAACTTTGTATCGGTATGACTGGTTTTGATAAAAGGATGAGTCTTCACATCAAGACCCGGCGTCCAACGAAGACCAATTTTCGCAAGCTTCCCCGTTTTCTTAATTTTTAAAATTTCATCAGCACTTTCAACATTGATCTGGTAAAGTCCCCACTCGAGCGCTTGGTTAATTTCCTTTTGAGTTTTACCAGGGCCAGAAAATAAAATTTGATCTGGCCTGAATCCACAGTGAATAGCTTTTTCAGCCTCGCCAATCGAAACAACATCGATATGACTACCAATACTTTGCAAATGCCTTAACAAACCCTCGTTATGATTTGCTTTCATTGCAAAATGAAGCCGCCCATTGGGAAAACAGTTTTGGAAAGCCTGGAACCGCTGGGTTAACAAATTCCGAGAGTAAATAAAGGCCGGTGTCGTCACTTTTTGAACGACATCCTGCAATGCTACATCATTCCAGAAAAGCTTTGAATTTCGATATTGTAAGAGTTCTTGAGCCATACTAAAACAAGATCATGCAAACTCGTATTTTGTCACGAACCTCTTTAGGCTTACCCATTATCGCTCACGATTTTGGAACAGAATTTAAAACCTCCCCTCGAGTATTAATACTTGGCGGCGTTCACGGTGATGAAATCGAAGGGGTTGTCTGCGCCCGCGGACTCTTGGCTGCCTTTCTGCAAAATTACGCTTACAAAATGCAAATCACTTTAATTCCGGAAGTAAATCCGGAAGGTGTCTTGAATAAAACTCGCGGGAATTCAAACGGCGTCGATTTAAATCGCAATCTTCCCACAAAAGATTGGAGCCCCGAAATTAAGACTCCTCGCTATCACCCAGGCCCCAGCCCTTTAAGTGAAGTTGAAAATAAAGCATTAGTTGAAGAACTTAAAAATCCGCCTGTTTTAATTGTGAGCCTTCACTCTTGGAAACCGATTCTAAACGTGAATGGCGAATGCCGACCTGAAGCAGAAGTTCTAGCGAAACATACTGGTTATGGAATTGACACTGATATTGGTTACCCAACTCCTGGTTCCTTGGGGACTTATACTGGACTTGAAAGAAACATCCCCACTTTGACCTACGAAATCGAACGCGGCCAAGCAATGAATGATGTTTTAGGAATTCATGTTCCCGCTATCTTAGATATGCTGAAAACCACAGAAAAGAGATTTTCATGATCGATCCAAAACTCATTTCAAGCTATTTTGAAAAAGATGTCGCAGAACTTCACTTAGAAGAAAAAAACCACATCCGCGAAGTGATCGCTCTTTTAGATCAGGGAAAAATCAGAGTCTGCGAAAAGACCTCTTCTGGCTGGACAACAAACGAGTGGATTAAAAAAGCCATTTTGCTTTTTTTCCGAATCGAAAAAATGACTGTCATGGAATTAAACCATCACTTTAACTTTTACGACAAAGTCCCTGTGAAAAAATGGACTGGCGCGGAAGGTGTTCGCGTTGTTCCGATGGCCCTTGCCCGCTATGGAAGCTTCATCGAAAGTGGCGTGATCTTGATGCCTTCGTACACGAACATCGGCGCTTACGTCAGTTCAGGAACCATGGTAGATACTTGGGCCACCGTTGGCTCGTGCGCGCAAATCGGAAAAAATGTTCACTTGTCAGGCGGAGTCGGAATCGGTGGAGTTTTAGAGCCGGTGCAAGCTCAACCTGTGATTATCGAAGACAATGCATTCATTGGTTCTCGCTGCATTGTTGTTGAAGGTGTGAAGGTCGAAGAAGGTGCTGTGTTAGGCGCTGGAGTCACGATCACTGCTAGTACAAAGATCATTGATGTGTCGGGCTCTGTAACTCAGGAATTTAAAGGCGTTGTACCGAAAAATTCGGTCGTGATACCTGGATCAATTCCCAAAAAATTCCCAGCTGGCGAATTCGGCGTGAATTGTGCTTTGATCATCGGCCAAAGAAAACCAAGCACAGATCTCAAAACTTCACTTACTCAAGCCCTCAGAGATTTTCAAGTCAGCGTCTGATCGTTGATCAGCGATATTTGTCTAATCGGAGATTAGCGGTACTTGTCTGATCGAAGATTAGCGATATTTTAAGAGTTCTGCGATATTGTCGTCAGCCAGTGAAGCTGCGGTTCTTCGGCACGTCCAGTAACAAATCACGAGCGCAACCATCAGTACGGCGAAGACAAATGTGAAATCTACTTTTGATGGAATTTGTGAGTCATAATAAATGCTGGGCAAAATCGAAAGCGGATAAAATTGCATGACCAGAGCTAAAGTCACTCCGCTTAAGACGCCAATCATAACCCCTGCACCCGACAGCCAAAGTCCTAGCCTTGTTAAAAGCTGCAAGAGTCCTTCATGAGAAAAACCTAAAGTCCTAAGCAATGCCCACTCTTTTTTCTTTTGAGTAATCAAAAGTGTTAACGCCATCACGACAGAGAAACTCGAGATCAGCCCTGCTAAAAATAAGATAAAACCGATCGCTAACTTTTCAATTTTAAGAGCGGCGAATAAGGCCCCGTTACGATCTTTCCAAGTGGAAACCAAGACGCCTTCGAAGCCACTTAAAGATTCTTTGATGTCAAAGGCGGACTCGTGGTCGTCTAAAAAAACTTCGACCTTGTTATGACGACTGGGTGAATTTCTAAAGCGGTTTAAAGTTTTGCCTTTTTGATACCACAAAAATTG
>JANPPO010000079.1:0-11346 GCA_031428555.1 Bdellovibrionales bacterium
GTGTGACAAAGTTCGACACTTTTTTTTGCTCAAACAAATTTTACAGCTAGTAGAGCCATTGATTTTTTTACAAGGCAGTGACGAAAGATGCTAGTGGATATTTTTAAAAGCTCTATGCTACGAGTGAGTTTGTATAACGGGGGTTATAAAAATGGGGAATCAGAAAATCAAAACGAATAATAGATTAGAATTGCTAACGCACTTCTTAGCATTAACAGTGCTGACGATGGTGGTAGCAGGACTCGTTACGGGTTGCGGTCAGCCGGGCAGTGTCACGGGCAATGCCAAGCCTTCGCAAGCTCAGCCCACTTCAATTCCAGAGATTGCCCAGCCTCAAGCTGAAGCACCTAAGACTGTGAGAAATCATACGAAGGTGATTGCAGTAGGCGAATCAAATATGACAGATGTGATTATCGTGATCGATAACTCAGCGTCGATGAGATTTGAACAAGCTAATATGGCAGAAAGATTTTCAAGTCTGATGGACGAGATGAAATCTTTAAGCTGGAGACTTGGAATCATCACAACGGACGTTTCAAAAAATGAACCTAAAAAAGACGGTCGATTTTTGGAATTTCCTTTTGCAAATGGTGTTGATCATTTAACTTCTGAAATGAATCCAGATCTTGTTCAGACTGCTTTTGCGGCAACGATTCAAAGACCTTCGCGTGAAGGTAATGCGAACGAACAAGGAATAAAGGCTACATATAGAGCGCTCGAGCGTAAGCCAGAGTGGCTTCGTGCGAATGCTTCCCTTAACGTTGTTGTTGTCACAGATGCTGACGAGACTCCCTATAAAGGAAAAGTAGATATCCGAAATAACCCGAGTGATCTTATAAAGTTTGTTAAATCTGAAAACCCATCTAAATCGTTTTTCTTTCACTCGATCATCGTAAAAGAAGGTGATGCTGAATGTTTGAAAAAAGATGACAACGAAGGTTACGGCCGAAGTTATGCCTGGTTATCAGAAAAGACGGGCGGAGTAATCGGTGACGTTTGTCAGGCAGATTATTCGAATCAGTTAAAAATGATCGGCGAAAAAGTCAGTCAAAAAATCCGCAATGTGGTTTTAGATTGCGCTCCGATTGCTGGTTCAGTGTTAGTTAAATACGGACCAGACCTGATTACTGATTTTACTGTTAATGGTCGCGAAGTTAAATTTTCTCATAGCTTACCTGTTGGAACGACTGAAATTGATTACCAATGTGAAGAAATTCGAAACTAGCCCTTTAGAAGTTGACCTTCTAAAGGAGAGTTCGAGATAATCGTAGGCCTTGTGAAAAATTTAAATAATTCTATTGCGATTGATTTTGGGACGACTAACACATTAGCAGGAATCTTGAGGAATCAAAAAGTTGAATTACTCAAACTTGATTCCTTTGCTCAAGACACGTCTCTTTTTCGAACGCTTCTTTATTTTCCGCATAGTGAAAAAGCCTATTACGGAGCCGAAGCAGTTCGGGAATATATTGAAAACGAAGCCGAAGGCCGGCTTTTCAGATCTTTCAAATCCCATTTAGCAAATCCTCAATATCTTGGCACTTCAATTGGTAATCGCATTTTGCCGATTGAACACATGGTCGGGCTTTTTCTTTTAGAAGTTAAAAAGCGTGCAGAAAAATTGACGGGTTCTCCATTTACGAAAGCTTTGATTGGCAAACCCGCACGTTATTCCATGGATCCTGTCAGAGAAGGCTTAGCCCTTCACCGAATGCAAAAAGCAGCTGAATACGCTGGCTTTAAAGAATTTATGTTTGTGCCTGAACCCTTTGCGGCTGCGTGGAATTTGCGCGGGACTTTGGAAAAAGAAAAACTCGTTCTCATTGGCGACTTTGGTGGCGGAACTTCCGATTTCACTTTGATGCGCCTCAATCCAAAAACATTTAAGAAAGAAGATGTGCTATCAATTCAGGGCTGCCCAAAAGCGGGTGATATGCTGGATAGCGTTTTTATGAAAAATAAATTGAACATTCATTTTGGTGCGCAAAGTGAATACCGCCTTCCAATGGGTTCGAATCTTCTGAAAATGCCGCCGTCAATTTTGGATAAGCTCAATCTGCCAGCTTGGATTGTTCACTTAAAAGAAAAAGAAACTTTTGAATTTATTAAAACGGTTCAAAAATGCTCGCTCAGTGCTGAGGGAAAAAAATTAATCGATCAATTAATAGTGCTTGTAGAAGATCAAAGAATTTTTTCGTTCTTTGAAGAAATTGAGAAAACGAAAAGGAAACTATCTCAAGAGCTCAGCGCGCAATTTTCTTTTGAAGAGCCTGGCATTTCAGTTCAGGAAAATATCTCGAGAAATGACTTTGAAAAATGGTCTGAACCTTTGGTTAATGAAATTTTTCAAGTGATGGATGAAATGCTTTTAGAAGCCCAAGTGGGCCCGGATGATATTGATCTCATTTGTCTTACGGGTGGAACGGCCCAGGCGCCATTGATTCGTCAGGCTTTGGAAAAGAGATTTAATCAAAATAAACTTCAGACAACGCAGGCCTTTCACTCAGTGATTTCGGGCCTAACTCAAGCTCTAGAGCTTTGGGACGGCGAAACTGATTTTCTGAAGGGATAACGCGGCGGCTCAAGCTTGAGTTTGCGCTAATGATTTGGCGACTCCTTTTTGCTATCTATAAAGGGTGTCATTTGTTCATCTTCACACTCATTCTGAATACTCACTTTTAGAGGCAGCTTGCCGGCTCAAAGGCTTGGCGAAAAAAGCCAAAGAATTTGAAATGCCCGCATTAGCCTTAACCGATAATGGCAATATGTTTGGTGCAATCGAATTTTATTTCGCCTGCATGGATCAGGGTGTGAAGCCAATATTAGGAATGGACGCTTACGTTGCACCGAATGGCCGATTTGAAAAGAAGCAGGACCGCGAAGCTAATTTAGGTCCCAGAAAATTAGTGTTGCTTGCGCAAAGTTTTAAAGGTTACCAAAACCTTTGTTGGCTTTCTTCAAAAGCTTTTCAAGAAGGTTTTTATTGGAAGCCGCGAATCGATGATGAATTACTTAAAAATTATAATCAGGATTTGATCTGTTTAACTGGCGGCCTTCGCGGTGAAATTCCGGATATCTTTTTAAAAGAAGGTCCAGACGCTGCGTTAAAAAGAATTCGCGAATTAAAAGAAATTTTCGGCGACCGACTTTACTTGGAAATGAACCGGACTCTGCCTGCCTGGAAAGAGATCAATAAATTTATTCTGGAAGCTTCGAAAATTGAATCAGTCCAGATTGTTGCAGCGAACGACGTTCATTACCTTGTGCCAGATGATCAGATTGCTCAGGAAGTTTTAGTTTGTGTTGGGACCAATAGAACCCTGGCTGACGACAATAGACAAAAATTGGGCTCATCAGAATTCTACTTGAAAAGTCCCATTCAGATGCGAAAGCTCTTTGAGGATATTCCTCAAGCGATTGATAACACTTTAGAAATAGCTTCTAGGTGCGATGTTAAATTTAAACTTAAAAATGACCAGGGTAAGCCGGTTTATCATTTACCGAACTTTCCGACTGAAGCGGGTCGTACAGTTAAAGAGGAAATCGAATATCGCTCTATCTTGGGTTTAAACGAACGATTTGAAGAAATGAAGCTCGTTGGTATCAAGATCACAGATGAAGACCGCGTGAGGTATCGTAAGCGCCTAGATTTCGAATTAGACGTTGTCGACCGAATGGGTTTCAACGGTTATTACCTGATCGTTCAAGACTTTATTAAGTGGGCGAAGACAAATAATATTCCGGTCGGTCCTGGACGGGGTTCAGGTGCGGGAAGTCTAGTTGCTTATGTTTTGAGTATTACCGATCTAGATCCGCTACCTTACGGCTTACTGTTTGAGCGTTTCTTAAATCCAGAACGTGTTTCCATGCCCGATTTCGATATCGATTTTTGCATGGAAAGAAGACCGGACGTTATCAATTACGTAACTCAAAAGTATTCTCCGGAAAGTGTGTGCCAAATTATCACTTACGGAAAATTGCAAACACGTGCCGCGATTAGAGACGTAGGCCGCGTTTTAGGAATGACCTTTGCTGAAAGTGACATCGTCACAAAATTGATTCCGGATAAGTTGGGCATTTCTCTTAAAGAAGCAATTGAACAGGAACCTCGACTTTCTGAAATGATGGAGATGAATCCTCAAATTGCGACGTTGATGGATCTTGCCCAACGGGTCGAAGGCATGGTTCGCCACGCCGGTATCCACGCAGCTGGAGTCATCATCGCTGACGGCCGCGTGACTGATCATGCACCGTTATTCAAAGGTGCAGCCGACGAAAACGTTGTTCAGTATGATATGAAGCATGCTGAAAAAATTGGTCTGATTAAATTCGACTTCTTGGGCCTTAAAACTTTGACTCATATTCAGCGTGCAGTTGATTTAATCTTAAGAAATCGCGGCAAGAAAGTTGTTCCAAATCTTATTCCATTGGATGATCCTGCCTGTTTTGAACTCTTGGGCCGTGGTGACACCGCGGGTGTGTTTCAGTTCGAGGGTGACGGGATCACAGATGCCACTCGAAAAATTAAACCTTCAAGCTTTGCGGACGTAACTGCGATTACTTCTCTGTATCGACCAGGTCCGATGGCTAACATTCCGGAATATACAGCCAGGAAACACGGCGAAAAGCCGGTCGAGTTCTTACTTGATGATACGAAAGAAATCTTACAAGAAACTTACGGGATTCTCGTTTACCAAGAACAAGTTATGGCGATCGCATCTAAGATTGCAGGATATAGTCTTGGTGAAGCCGACATGCTTCGCCGTGCGATGGGTAAAAAGATTAAAGCGGAAATGGATTCTCAGCGCGAGCGCTTCATGCGTGGTGCAAAAGAAAACGGCCATGATCCAGGAAAATCAGTCGAGCTATTTGATTTGATGTATAAGTTTGCTGACTACGGATTCAATAAATCCCATGCCGCTGCTTATTCTGTGATTACACTTCAGACGGCTTTTATTAAAGCTCATTATCCGGTGGAATTTTTTGCTGCCCTTCTATCAACTGAAATTGGCAATACAGACAACATCGTAAAATACGTTAAAGATGCCCAGAAAAGAAAAATTGAAGTCAGACCTCCGCATGTGAATTTTTCTGATTACCTTTTTTCTTGTCGCGAAAACACAATCTACTTTGGTTTGGGTGCCATTAAAGGCGTCGGAGAATCCGCAGTTCAAGCGATCCTAGATGCCAGAGAAAATCACCCAAACAAAAAATTTGAAAGCTTAGAAGATTTCTTCGCGCATGTTGAAGCCAAAAAATTGAACAAAAAAGTGATCGAATGTCTCATAAAGGCTGGTGCTTTTGAGGGTTTTGGATATCACCGAGCTCAGTTACTGAATGGATATCAAAAGTTTTTAGATGCAGCGACTCATAAAAATCGCGATAGGGAATCTGGGCAAGTTTCGCTTTTTGATATGGATGAAAACCATGATGAATTGATTAAGCTTGATCAGGTGACTCAGTGGACCCGAACGGTTCAATTGGCTGCAGAAAAAGAAGTTTTGGGCTTTTATCTAAGCGATCATCCGCTTAAAGGCTATGACACATTATTAAAAGTTTGGAGCACTGGAACTATTGAAGAGATTCTTGCAAGTGTTGCCAATTCTGAATCAAAAGAAAAAAGACGGGTCGTGATTGCGGGCCTTGTATCGGAGCTTCGCGAAGTGATCACGAAAAAAGGGACTCGAATGGCTTTTGGTAAGATTGAAGATCTTACCGGGCAAATTGAAGTCATCTTTTTCCCAGACACTTTTGCAGTCTACGAAGGTCTTATCAAAGGCGAAAAGCCACTGCTTTTGGGTGGGAATCTCGAATCGGAAAATTCAGCAGGAAAAATTATTGTTGATACGGCTAATACGATTGAAGGCGTTTTTGCTAAAACTAAAAAAGTAGTTCTTCACTTGGATAAGCTAGCACCTGAAAGTTACGACGAGCTTTATTCTATTTTAATGGAATTTGAAGGCAATGTACCAGTCGAGCTTCAGGTCTTTGTTTCGGACCTCAACCGCCGCGTTGTTTTACAAAACACACAATTGAAGGGTCTGCAAATTGACTCACAGTTGTTTGAAAAAATTCAAAGTCATATAGGTAGTACAAACTTTTTTGAAATTCAGATGGGATCATAAATGAAACGGATATTTATTTTTATCACATTGCTTTTGGTGGGACAGGCTTACGCTCAGGTGATTGATCGCTCAGTTACTGTTGAAAACCCTGATACGACTGGCAAGGCATCGGTCGCGCAATTAACTGAACAGGCAACGCTTAAGATGGCTGAAGGTTTGGTGATTGAGTATGTGGGCGCTGAAGCTTATAACCGAAATAAAAAAGTCCTAACCGCAAACGTTATTAAAAATGCCTCAAAGTTTACTCCAACTCAGAAAGCATCTGATCCGGAACGTGGCCCATTCGGAGTTCGCCTTACAGTTCAATATAGAATTAATTTAACTGATTTCCGAAAACTTTTAGCTGATGCCGGAATGTTTTCAAAAACAAGACTTGCGAATCAGGTTGTTAGTTTTATGAACATCGAAGACGAGTCTGGAAATCGAATCGCTGTTAGCTGGAAAAAAGGTGGAAACCGCGAAGCTGTCGACTGGATGCGGGAATGGTCAGACGACTTCAAGAAAGTATTTGAAAAAGCTGGCTATGGCTTTAATAAAAACATAAACCCTGCCTGGCTTGAAACTTTCAACGAAGGCAGCTCAGTTCAGGATGTTTTAAATAAGAACACAATGTCGAAAGCTTTTCTTTTGTGGGGCACGGGCAAAGTTGTAACGAACAGTTTAAACGGCGAAAAGACACTTGTTGTTCAAACGCGATTTTATTCGCAAGATCATAAAAAGGAAGTCACTGATTCGGCCAGAAGATTTGCTTTAAAAGATGATGGACACCCCAAGTTTGAAATCTGGGCGCAGGAGCTGGTGGCTCAGCTTGATGAGATTGATGTTAAGTCACTTTCTCAGGACGCTTTGCTAAAGGTTATTGTAAAGGGCGCTATTCCGCTAACGGAACAAGATCAGTTCAAACAACTACTTATGAACTCTTCTTCACTTATCAAATCAATTTCTGAAAGACGTTTTGAATCTAACCAAATTATTTACGAAGTTGAAACAGATGCAGCGGTAGATGCCTTAGCTCAGAAGCTCAAATCATTGGAATGGAAGGGCAAACGACTTAAGTCCGAATATAGTGCTAATGAAATCAGATTGGAAATTATATGAAAAATAGTGTTTTAAAACTATTACTTTTAGTCGCTTCGATTTCTTTCTTAAGCTCGTGCTCGCTACTTGAACCAACGCGAAGTACACCGACTCGCGAAACGCGTGATCAAAGTATGAGTCCCGCGGCTGATAGCGGTCCCCGCAAAAGAATTGGAATTTTGCCTTTTCTTGATTTTAGCAATCGCCCAGCAAGCCTTAAGCAGCAGTCACAAATTCGTTTCGTAGAGGAATTAAACCGTGAGGGCAAGTTAGCTGGTTTCCTTGTAAATAGGACTGATCTAAGCTCTTGCCCGTTAACGAATGAAGAATATGATCTTAAAACCTGCTCTCGAGATTCACAAAAAATTGGATATCAGGCCCTTGTCGAAGGCAAGATCGTCGATTTCAAAATTAAAAGAACGGCTGATTCTGTCGGCGTGATTCGAAAGCTTCGCACGACATTTGAAGCTGTCTTAAAAATGAGAGTCTACTCTGCACGCGGGCAAAAAGAAGTTTTTAATACTCTTAAAACTGTTAGCTATAGTCTTGATGACGTTCGTATCGCCGAGAGAACAACCGAAGATCAATTCATTGAAAACAATCCGGAGCTCGTTGAAAGAGTCATCGTCGATGGATTTCTTGAGTATATAGCGCAGATTGCAAAGCCTCTTGCTAAAATGAATTGGGAAGGGCGTGTTGCACGTATTCAAGGTGAAAAAATCTATATCAATGTTGGAAACATAAGCGGAGTTCAAGTTGGAGATCTGTTGCGCGTCTATGATGAAGGCACAGAAGTATTCGATCCAGAGCTTGGAACTTCCATTGGAAAGGCACCTGGTCGAGTTAAAGGGACTCTCGAGGTCGTCAGTTTTTTTGGAAATGATGGAAGTGTCGCCGTCATTCATTCGGGCGGCGGATTTGCAGAAAATGACCGAATAGAGTTGTATTAATTGAGTACTAACTCTTCTCTTGATTCTTTTTTCTGGGGATTAAAGCCCTATAGTTTCAGTGAACAACTTCAATCGCAAGCTTGGGAAAAAGTCTATTCAGGACACTCGTCAGGAATTATTCTGGGTGGCGAGATTACACAAACGATTACTCAAGGGGTCCGAGCTAGACCAGAAGATATCTGCGGACACCAGGATTTCGAAGTTGTAAAAATAAAACGTGGAGGCGAGACCACTCTTCATTCTCCAGGTCAGTTAGTCATTTATCCGGTGTTGAATATCCGCGAGCTTAAACTAGGAGTTCGTGACTACGTAAACATTTTGCTAACCATATCAGCTAAGACCTTCAAAAGTTTTGGTCTAGAAGTCATGGCATCCGAAAATCCTGTAGGCCTATTTTCAAGCATGGGTAAAATTGGTTTCTGTGGATTGCAAATCAAACAAGGAATCAGTCAGCACGGTTTAAGCCTGAATGTTTCTAACGAACTGCAACTTTTCGAACATATTATTTCCTGCGGACTTAAAGAAGCCCAATATGATAAGCTCCAAAGCCATGTAAGCGATATAACGACAGAAAAATTTTTCAGTCGGTGGGTCGAGATGGCATCCCAGACAGGTATCCTCCAAAAAAATCAAAACCCGGCGACAGACTTGAGTCCGACGGATTCTGACTATCCAGAATTTTTTTCACCTGAATCCTTATTTGAGGATCGATAATCTGATTCGAATTTGAAAAACTTAAAACTCGGCTTAGCACCATATCCTTTTTTTTCAAATGCCACAGAGCCACGATTTCCATCCATTTAAGACCTTGGCTAATCAATTCCGGCGTCAGGCTATTCACTGCTTTCATTCCGTTTTGAGCAGTGGTTAAAGAGTCCAAGTGTCGACCGGCTTTAATTTGCATAGCCGCAAGTGCTAAAAATGCATCCGGAGATCTGGCCAAAGGCTCTAACTTTTGAATAACCAAGTCATACTCACGCAATATTTCATGAGAGTAAACTTCGGTCCACCTAAGTTGCTCAAGTCGAAGTTCGGAAGACAGTTTATGAAAATCATGGATTCGAGAAGTTAAACTTTGAACAGATTCAAACTTCCAAAAGTCAGTCATTTGAAATTCAAGCCAGCGACCGGTCGGCGCCGGAGAGGAATCTTGTGTAACATAAAATTTATACTGAAAATCAGTTGCGGCTTTTTCAAAAACAACTGATTGAATCGTCAAAAATTTCATCACATCGGACACAGGAGAAAAAAGGCTTCTATCATTTTGCCAGCCTAAAAGCTTTGCCATTTGAGCTGCTTCCGGATTTTGCCAAGAGCGCATCTCATCAAGAGCTTTTTTGAATCTCATCGGTGAGTTTTGCGCAGTCCCGGCTTCCATCAGAGCTAATTCTTTTTTAAATTCAGGCCCTAAATGGTTTGTCTGAGCAAAAAGTTTTTCTGTTTTTCGTCGAATATTAATGTGAGAGTTCGAAACTTCAATTGTCAGTGCTTCAGAGGTTTTGAGATCTGAAATAACGAAACTCCAAAGTGGCCCGGGCCGGTTTTCTTTTACGATTTTTATCGCTTCTTCTAGATTCGTAGCAGCTCTTAAGACGAGCTCTCCGACAAAAGGCATGGGTACGCCTTTTAAACTTAAAAGCCTTGTGTAGTTTTGGTGAACAGAAAACGTAATGCCAGCTTCATTAAATCCGGTGATTCCTGAAAAATGTAAACCTTGTGTGCCGATTGAGACGTGTTTAAGTTCTTTTGATCCATCTTCTGGATGATGGACTACAAGCAATGGGTTTTGGTCATAGGAAGGTGAGCCTGGAAAATCCAGATTTCTTCCATGAAGCAATCGACCTTGATCATCAGTGAAAATAGCACTTGTACAGCCTTGCTGAACCAGGTTTTTTCCTTGGCGACTCAGTAATGCCCAAGAATAAGCCGCAAGATCAGGCAGTAATAAAGCTCTTTTCAATTGAAGGGCTGAAACACCTGCCGCATCTGCCATCGCTTTGGTTTCTTCATGATATTCTTTGGGTGCGCTAGAGCCTGCCCACCAAGTCAGACCATTCATAATCGTGTCGATGATTTTAAACTTGATAGAACCTGGGGGAATTCCTCTTACAGAAAGGGCGACGAAGAGTTTTAAATTATCGAGCGTAAATTCTTTTCCAAGAAGAGAGCCATGGGCTTTAGCTCTTTCTACGGGAGTTCCTTTAAGCCAAAGAATATTTAAGTTTTCGCATTTTTGTAATGTTAGATTCGGCGAAGTTTTAAGTACTGTGCAAGATGCCATTTCGGTTGTCTTTCCAAAGCCGATCGAACAAGTGGAGATAAATAATAGGAAGGCGAGCTTGGATAACATCAGTCTTTTGAACAACATGGCATCAGGTCTTAACATTTTAAATGAGCAGACTCCAGTCAGAATCTATTCTTCCAAAACTGCCAAAGGCTTTAAATAATCCCCGACCGATTCCTTCGGTCGTAAATCTAAGTACTTCCCCGTTGTCGATATGGATTCATGCCCCAGCGACCTTTGAACCACGTGAATGGGTGCGCCTGCCTCGATTGCGTGGGTGGCACTCGTATGTCTTAACCAGTGGGGCGATGGAGCCACGCTCAGTTTGGCAGTTTTGGCAGATTGTTTGATGATCCTAAAAACTTGCGAAGTTGAAATAGGCTGATAAGCCTCGAAGCAATTTCTTTGGGTCGTAAAAAGAAATTCAGAAGGTAGGCTTTTTACATAAAGCGCAATCTCTAAGCTCAAATGCTCAGGCAAATGAATCGATCGAACCTTTCGACCTTTTCCTTCCACCATCATGATGACTCCATTATCTGTCTTTTGAAATGAGCGCTTATGAAGCTTGGATATTTCTTCAACACGAATTCCCGTATAATAAAGGATCTTTATAATCATGCGGTTTCGTTCGCTTTGTTCTTTGCGAAGCATCTGTTCGACTTGCGCCTTTGAAAGCACTTTCGAATAAATTTTATCCGCTGTTTTAATATTCTCTAATGCTAAGGCCGGGTTTCTTTGTAAATAACCAGTCTTCGTAGCAAAAGTGAAAAGGGAAGACAGCGCATTCTTATAAGTATTGCGAGTCGAATCAGCTTTAATTCCATAGGTCTTTAAGAATAAGGCCAAGTGGGTGATTTCAGTCGTTTTAAGAGTGAGCCCCGGATAATAATTAAAGAATACTTTTACGATT